>JANXCW010000020.1 GCA_025059775.1 Armatimonadota bacterium | reverse complement strand
CCCGTCAGAACCTCCCGAACGGCGTCGCCCGGAGCCCCACCCCTGCGCCGGGCCAGGAAGAGGGCCAGAACGATTCCCGGGACCTCTAACAGGGCGACCAGGGTGGGCAGAAATCCCTCCGCGAAGTCCCCCGCAGCCCGGACGAAGCCGAGGGCCGCCAGGAAGGTGACCGCGGAGACCGACCCGTAGTGGGCGGCAAGTGCCGCTGCCTCCACGCGGTCCACCTTGAGAAACCGCCGGGCCAGGACGTAGCTCAAGGCGGGCCGCGCCACACTGAGGAACAAGGTGGCCAGGGCCGGCCACAGGATGACGGAGAGAGGTGTTTTGGACAGCTCCACGCCGCCCTTGAGGCCGATGGCGAAGAGGAGGTAGATGGACAGAGCCGTGTACAGGGCCTCGGGGAAGCTGAGGTCGCTGTCCACGAGCCTGGCCGCGGCCCCGAGGAAGAACGCCAACACCATCGGGGACAGCAGGTTGAGGCGCACCAGCTCCAGCACGTCCATGGCATCGAATCTTACCGGCGCGCAACTGCTGGTTCAAGCCGCAGCGCACCCACCGTCGTCTCTGGGCCACCCTCAAAAGCCCTGACGCATTTTTGGAACCTCGGTTCCCCTCCACACGTTCCGCGTTTCACGTGGTTTCGCTGCCCGCGGTTCGGGTGCGAGCCACGGCCGCCCGTCTCTCACCCACAGGCGTACGGGTTTGCTAAAATCAGCGGCAAAACAAAGGCGGGCCGGACCACGGGGTGCCCGAGGATCGCGCCGGGTTTGTGCGCCTCGCGTCGGAAGTCGCGCGTCGGCTGCAACAGGGCGCCGGCGTGCTCGTCCACTGTGGGGCTGGGATCGGCAGGACGGGCACCTTCGCGGCGTGTGTGCTGATGGCGTTAGGGCTGGACCGTGCAGAGGCCGTCCGGCGGGTGAAGGAGGCCGGTTCGTGCCCGGAAACGGGCGAACAGGAGGATCTGGTCGATTGGGCCGCGCGCCAGCTGCGGGGCTAGTTCTGCTGCCCACTCGACACCTCGCGGCCTACCGGGACCGTGTGGCCTTCCTGGGGAGCCGTTGAAGCGCCGGAGGGACGGCTCCGGTCTTGACAATACCCTACTGGGTATGGTATTAGGGGGCCGAAAGGGGGTTGACGGCCATGCGGGCGTGCAACGCGGGAACGGTGGACCGGATCGTGCGGGTGGTGGTGGGGCTGGTGGCGCTGCTGCTGGCCCTGCGGCAGGGCGCCACCGCGCTCGGGTACGTGCTGTACGTGGTGGCGGCGGCGGGCTTGATCACCGGCGTCGTGGGCTGGTGCCCCCTGTGGGCGCTGCTGGGGGTCAACACCTGCGGCCGGGCGAGGACCTGAAGGGCGCAGCCAGGGAGGCGGGGAGATGTCGGAGGTGATGCGGGCCCACGTGGCCCTGCGGCCCGAGGGCGGGTACCGGTTCCGGGTGGAGATGGACCGACCGGAGTGGACCCTGGTGGTGGACGAGCCTCCGCCCCTGGGCGAGGGGGCGGGGCCGAACCCCGCGCGGCTGGTGGCCACGGCCCTGGGCCACTGCCTGGCCAGCAGCCTTCGCTACTGCCTGGAACGCAGCCGGGCCGCGGCCGAGGTGGCGGCGGAGGTGGAGGTAGAGGTGCGGCGCAACGAGCGCGGCCGCTGGCGCATCGCGCGGATTCGCGCGCAGCTGGACCTGTCGGGCGTAGACCCCGCGCAGCAGCCGGCCGTGGACCGGTGCCTGAAGCTGTTCGAGGACTTCTGCATCGTCACCGCCAGCGTCCGCCAGGGGATCCCTGTGGACGTCCAGGTGCGGCTGGACGGCGAACCTGTGGCCGACCCGGAGATGGGAGAACAGACGACAGTGTAGAGCGCCCGTGTACGGGACTCAGGTGGAAAAAGGGGGGTTGTGGCGGAGGGGGTGGGACTCGAACCCACAAGGGCTTGCGCCCACCGGTTTTCGAGACCGGCCCCTTAGCCAGTTCGGTGCACCCCTCCGACCTTCTCTCAGTCTACCACTTCTGCACCGCAGCCTGTTAGTAACGTAGGGGCGGTGCCCCTACAACCCCTCCAGCAGAGCCCCCACCCGGAAGACCCGGGAGAACAGCACAAGGCCGAGGCCCACCGCGCCCAGGCCGAGGAGCAGGGCTACGCCTCCCATCTTTGCGGGATGGACCTCGGGTCGGATGGTCACGAACAGAAGCGCTCCCATCGCCGGCGCGATAGCCAGGCTTGAGCCCAGAGTACTGCCCGTCCCCACCCGGAGGAGGCCGAGGGAGGGGAAGGCGAGGGTCACCGCGGATGCGATGAGGTCCGCCCACAGGGCCATGGGGAGCGGCACGAAGAGGGCGATGCCCACATAGAAAGAGGGGATCCGGGGGGCGCCGAGCCAGGCAAGCATGAGAAGCGGGAGTCCGATGGCCACCGCGGTGAGCACCGCCCAGGAGAAGACCACCAAGAGGAACGAGCTCACGAGGAACGCGGCGAAGACCTCCCGGGGCCGGTAGGGCGCGCTCAGGAGGAGTTCGAGGCCTCCCCGGGCCGTCTCGCTCGTGACCGTGGCCTGACTCAACACCGCCCCCGCCACCGAGGCCAGGACCCCCACCAGGTATGGGCCCTGCACCACCACCAGGGCGAGGGCCACCGCGAGGGGATGGTCCGGGAGAGGCCCGATCAGTATCCCCAATCCTTCCCGGAGTCGCCCGGCGGTCTGCGGACCGCCTGGGAGGTAGACCGGCAGCAGCATGACGGTGAGGGCGAGGATTCCGTACCCGAGGGGCGCAAGGAGCAGCCTCTGCCTCTGATCCCGGACCACCCGCCACAGGAGGGCCCCACACAGACGTCCGGCGTTCCTCAGCTCACTCATCTCTCCAGCCATCCGGCAACCCCTCCAGCAGCCCGAAGTACACCTCCTCCAGGGGGGTTCTCAGGCCCGTCACCTCCCGTACCTCCACGCCCGCCTCCACCAGGGCTCGCACAAGCCGCCCCACTTCCTCGTCCCCCCCCACCTCCACCACCCACCGGCTCCCTTCTCGTACGCCCGCGAGCCCCAACTCCGCGAAGACCCTCCCTGGCTCTCCTACCACCCGCAGGGCTACCCGTCGCCGTGGCGCGAAGCGTTCCCGCAGCTCCTCCGCGGTTCCCCGGCCCAGGATCCGACCCGCGCCGAGCAGGACCACGTCCTCTCCCAACTCGCTCGCCTCATACAGGTTGTGGGTGCTGAGGAGGACCGTACACCCCGAGCGGGCGAGGTCCCGCACCAGCGTCCGCAGGGTCCGGGCGGCCTCGGGATCCATCCCGGCCGTGGGTTCGTCCAGGAGCAGGACCCGGGCCTCCTGCACCAGCGCCCGGGCCGCGGCCACCCGTTGGGCCTGCCCCCGGCTCAGGGTCCCCGCACGACGGAGGGCGAGGTCAAGCAGGCCGAGCCGCTCCAGAGCCTCCCGAATCCTGGTGGCGCGGGCCCCCAACGGGATCCCCACAACCCGGGCCCAGAACTCCAGGTTCTCCTGCACCGTGAGGCCGGGATGCAAGGCGGGGCGGTGGGGAAGATAGGCCACGTGGCGCTTTGCCTGGGGGTTCCGGTAAAGCTCCTGGCCGAAGATCCGCACGCAGCCTCCGTACGGGGGGAGGATCCCGGCCCCCACCCGGAAGAGGGTGGTCTTGCCCGCGCCGTTCGGCCCCAGGACCACGTGCAGACCGGGTCCGAACGTCACGGTCACTCCCCGGAGCACCGGGGAAGCCCCGTAGCCCGCGCAGACGTCCTGGAAGGCCAGCACCGCTTGCACCTCCCCGTGGGCCGGAGTATATAGGCAATTGTGCTGCGCACGCGAGCCCTACCGGCTGCCCTGTGGCGAGCCCTCGTCGGCAGCCCCCTGGAGACCCAGCGTCTCCGGCACGAGCGCCTTACGAAGGTCAAGGGGCTTGCGGTCTTCGGGGCGGACGCCCTCTCCAGCAGTACCTACGCCACGGAGGAAATCCTCCGGGTTTTGATCCTCGCGGGCACCGCGGCGGTGGGCCTCACCGTGCCCATCTCCATGGCCATCGTGGGCCTCATGGCCATCGTGGCCTTCTCCTACTACCAGACCATCCATGCCTACCCCTCCGGAGGCGGTGCCTACATCGTCGCCCACGAGAACCTGGGCACGCTTCCAGGCCTTGTGGCGGCCGCGGCGTTGCTGGTCGACTACATCCTCACGGTGGCCGTCAGCGTCTCCGCGGGCGTGGCCGCCATCACCTCCGCGGTCCCCGAATTCTTCCCCTACCGGGTCGAGCTTGCCCTTGGGCTCATCGCCTTGATCACCCTCGCCAACCTGCGAGGGGTACGGGAATCCGGAACCCTCTTTGCCATCCCCACCTACTCCTTCCTCCTCTGTTTCGGTGCCACCATCGCGCTCGGGGTCTGGCGCTGGCTCAACGGCACGCTGCCACACGCAGCTCCGATGGAAACCCCACCCACCATCCAGCCCCTCACCCTGTTCCTCCTCCTGCGGGCCTTCGCCTCCGGAACCGCCGCCCTGACCGGAATCGAGGCGGTGAGCAACGGGGTCCAGGCCTTCTACCCCCCGGAACCGCGGAACGCCAGCCGCGTGCTGCTCCTCATGGTCGCCTTGCTGGGCAGCCTCTTCTTCGGCACCAGCCTCCTGGCCCGGGAGATGGGCATCCTGCCACGCGAAGACGAGACGGTGGTTTCCCAAATCGCCCGGGCCGTGTTCGAGGGAAGCGGGACTTACTACGCGGTGCAGGCGGCCACCATGCTGATCCTGGTGCTCGCGGCCAATACCGCGTTCGCCGACTTCCCCCGGCTGGCCTCCATCCTCGCCCGAGACCGGTACCTGCCCCGGCAGCTGGCCAATCTCGGTGACCGACTTGTGTTCGCCAACGGGATCCTGCTACTCGGGGCTATGGCTTCCCTGCTTATCGTGCTGTTCCGCGCCACCGTCCATAACCTCATCCCCCTCTACATGGTGGGGGTGTTTGTGGCCTTCACCCTCTCCCAGGCCGGCATGGTGCGCCACTGGCTCGTGGAGCGGGCCGGCCGCTGGCGGTTGAAGCTCGGCATCAACGCCTTCGGAGCCTTCTGTACCGCGGTGGTGGGCATAGAGGTGGCGGTGGTGAAGTTCCTGGAGGGTGCCTGGATCACGGTGTTCGTCATCGGCGCCTTCGTCCTCCTCATGCGGGCTGTCCATCGGCACTACGAGGACGTGGCCCACCAGCTCTCCCTGGAGCGTGCGAAGCCTCCCCGTCCCTTCAAGGCCCACAAGGTCATCGTACCTGTGAACGCGGTGCACCGAGGGATCCTGGAGGCCCTGCGGTATGCCAAGGCGGTGAGCGACGACGTCACCGCGGTGTACGTGGAGATCGAGCCCGGCGCCCGGGAGGAGATCGAGCGGAAATGGGAGCGCTGGGTTCCCGACGTGCCCCTGGTGGTCCTTCCCTCCCCGTACCGCTCCGTGGTGGGGCCCATCCTCCTGTACCTGGACCAGGTGCAGCGGGAGGCGGGACCCGACACCGCCCTCACCGTGGTCCTGCCGGAGTTTGTGCCACGCAAGTGGTGGCATCACCTGCTCCACAACCAGACTGCCCTCATGCTGAAGTTCGCGCTGCTGTTCCGCCAGCGGCGCCTGCGCCGCTACAAGGTCCTGGCGGACGTGCCGTACTACCTCACCAAGTAGCCCCGCCCGAGTGCGGTGCGGTACACTCGGAAGGGTATGGGGCGTCGGCTCTCTGCCCTGATGGTGGCGTGTCTGGGGCTCCTCGCCTGCCAGAGTCCTCGCGTGCAGCTCGTGGAGTACCGGAACACCGAGCTGGGGATCGTCCTCCGTCATCCCCAGGGCTGGAAGGTCCTCACCGTGCCGGAGGGGAATTGGGTTCAGATCGTTCCCTCCCCCGCGGGACCCCGCCCGGATCCGTTTAGGTACGCGGAGTTCATCAGCGTACGGGTGCTCTCCGACGCGGCCGCCTCCGAGGAGGCCCTGCGGCAGCTGGCCTTCTCCCTCCTCCCCTTCCACGGGGTGGCGAAGTTCCAGCGGGAGGAGGGTCCGGAACCCGAGCGCTACCGGTTCGAGGGAACCGGGACCGCGGCGGAAGCCCAATGGGCGGGGATCGGGCTCCTCGTGGTGGAGCCTGCGCGTCTGGTGCACGTGGTATGCGCGAAGCCCATCGAGCGGTGGCGGCAGGGACAACGGGAGTGCGACGCGGTCATCGCAAGCGTGCAGGTGCTCACCGGACGGTAGGCGGGAGGATGTGGGTCTGGATCACGCGGCCCCCTCCGTGCCGGACGACCCGTTCCCCCAGCACCCGCACATGGTCCGCCATCCGAAGGGCGGGATACGAGGCAGGTGCGAAGATCACCGCAAGGCACCTCCGTGTGCGCTCCGTGATGGCGGTCCGGAGGGAGTCGTTGGTGGGCCCGCCCACGGGTCCCTCCGCATCCGCCACCACCAGCCGTCCCTGCGCCCGGAAGAGTCCCTTTCCCAGGGACTCATAGGCCTCGCCGGGCCGGCCGAGCCGCACACACACCTCCCCCTGCACGCGGTCCAGATCGTAGAGCCCGATGGGGAGACCGAACTCCAGGGAGCACAGGTTCACCACGTCCACCAGCAGGTTGATGCGGGGAAGACTTTCCCCCCGCAGGACGCGGCGCAGGAGGGCCTCGGAGGAAGGCCGGTTCTTCGTGGGATCCTCCCCCAGCAGCCGGTACAGCTCCCGGGCATACCGGAGGGCCTCGATCGCACCGGGCGCACGCCCCACGTACCGCCCTCGGAGGACCTCCCCGAGACGCTCCGCCTCCGCCCAGATCTCAGGGGCCTCCCGCGTGACCACCAACCCCTCCACGTGGGCCACGCCCAGACGGATTCGCCCTGCAAGTTCCGGAGCGAGCTGGAGCTCCACCCTCGAGCCTCCCAAACCGGATGGTCCTCTGTCCGTAGCTTGATTTTGCCTCCCGCGTCTGGAATGGTGGAATGGAGCCCACGTGCGGGAGGGTATGCAGCGACCATGGCCATCGCCTTCGTGGAGGAAGATCTGATGTGGATCCGGATCCCGGTGCCGTTCCCCGTGGGCACGGTCAATAGCTACCTGGTGCGCACGGACTCCGGAGCCCTCTTGATCGACACGGGGATCCGCACCCCTCAGGCTATGGAGGCGCTTGAGGAGGCCCTGGACACCGCAGGGATCCCGTTGGAGGCCCTCCGGGCCATCGTGCTCACCCACGCGCACCCCGACCACATCGGCCTCGCGGGGGATATTCAGCGGCGAACGGGAGCTTACATCTTCCTGTCGGAGGAGGAAGCAAAGACTGCGCGAAGGGTGTGGATGGGCCCCCTGGAGGAACGGCTCAAGACCGTGGCGGAGCTGTACGTGGCCCACGGCATGCCGGAAGCTCTCGTCCAGGAGGTGGTGCAGCGATCCCGGCGGGTTGCCTCCCTGGTGGCGCCCTTCGGGGAAGTACGCGCCTTACACGAGGGCGAGCTCTTCACCTGGGGCGGGTTTGAGGCACGGGTGTACAGCGTCCCGGGACACAGCGACGGGCACATCGTGCTCCTGGACCCCCGAGGGCGGATGTTCTGCGGGGACCACGTGCTCCCCACCATCTCTCCCAACATCGCCCTGTACCCCGGGGCAAGCCCAAACCCCCTTCGGGACTACCTGAGCTCCCTCAACCGGGTCCGCAACCTCCCGGTTCGTCTTGCCCTACCGGGCCATGGGGATCCCTTCGCGGAGTGGACCGACCGGGTGGACTGGCTGCTGGATCACCACGCCCACCGACTCACGGCCATCCTCCGATCGCTCCCGCAAGAGGGCGCCTTGGCCTACGAGGTGGCCCGGGAGATTTTCGGCCCCGACCTCCGACAGGAGGAGGTGGCCTTCGCCCTCTCCGAGACCCTGGCGCACCTGGAGTGGCTGCGGGCGGAGGGATATGTGGTCCGCACCACGAACCACCGCATCCGGTACCGACCCCTGGGCGGCTCCCCGGAGATCCGCCTCCGTCCGGAAGAGTGAGGGAGGGGCATGACGCGGACGCAGGTGGTCGAGGCGGATGTTGTGTTGGTGGACCTGGGGCTGGGAGGAAACCCTCAGGTGCTCGGCGCATACCTTCTCCTGGGGGAGGAGCCCGCGTTGGTGGAGACCGGCCCCAGCTCGTGCCTGAGGGCCCTTGAGGCGGGACTCGCGGAGCACGGGCTTGGAGTCGCGGATCTCCGGAGCGTGGTGGTCACCCACATCCACCTGGACCACGCGGGGGCCGCGGGCGTCCTCGTCCGCCGGAACCCCCACCTTCGCGTCTTCGTGCACCCCGTGGGCGCCCCGCACCTCGCAAACCCCGAGCGCCTGCTGCGCAGCGCCCGGCGTCTGTACGGGGACCTGCTGGAGGTGCTGTGGGGCGAGGTGGCCCCGGTGCCCGCGGAGCGGATCGTGGCGGTGCAGGACGGGGAACGCCTGCGTGTGGGAGGCCGTGTGCTCCGGGCCGTGGAGACCCCTGGACATGCGAATCACCACCACGTGTTCCTGGACGAACGGACCGGCCTGATGTTCACGGGAGACGCGGCGGGCGTGTCCCTGCCGGGATGCCCGGTGGTGCGACCCCCTACACCCCCTCCGGAGCTGGACCTGGAGCGGTGGGATCGCACCCTGGACCGACTGACGGAGCTCGCTCCCCGGCGTCTGGCCCTCACCCACTTCGGCGTGCGAGAGGACCCCGAGGTGGTATTCCAGGAGATGCGTCGGAGGCTGCGGGAGATGGCGGAGGTGCTGCGGCCCGGATGGGAGGCAGGGGAGGACGTAGAGCGGCTCACCGAGCGGCTCCGGCGCTATCTGGACCCCGAGCTCGAGGCCCGGTGCGGAGCACAAACCGCCGCGAGACAGGAGACGGCCGCCAGCTACCGGCTCAACGTTCTGGGTTTTGTCCGCTACTTCGAGAAGGTCCGACCGGCTTCCGGGTAAGGAGAGTTTCCGGGTTTTGCGGAGGGGGTGGGGGTGCGCGGAAGACATCGTCGGGGAATCCAACACACGATCGCGGAGGTGCTCCGGAGAGAGCTCCTCCAGCAACCCCCTGGAGCGCGGCTGGCGTCCGTGGACGTTCTCGCGGCCCGCTTCGGCGCGAGCCCTAAGACCGTGTTGTCTGCTCTGCAGGCCCTGGCGCGGGAGGGCCTGGTGGTGATCCGGCCGCGGGTGGGGGTGTTCGTGGCAGGTCAGCTTCCCGCGAACTCCCGGAGCAGCACCGGCAAGACCTCCTCCACCTGACGCGTGGGCTCGTATCCCAGCTCCCTCCGGGCCCGCGCGATGCTGAAGTGGTGCGGGGCGCACATGGCCTGGAGGTTGTCAGGGGTCAGCAGCTCCCGCCCCGGAACGCGGAGCAGTTCCCCAAGCGCCCGTAGGACCACGGCCCCTGGTCGGGCCAGGAAGCGGGGCACGGGCACCAGCCGTACCCGGACACCCAGCGCCCGGGCTCCCAGCTCCACCAGGGACCGGAGGGATCTGCGTCTCCCATCGGTGATGTTGTAGGCACGGCCCGCGGCTTGGGGGACGGTGGCCGCCAGTAGGTGGGCTTTCGCCACATCCTCCACGTGCACGAGATCCACTGGGAGTCGTCCTCCCTCCACCACGGGGAACCATCCGCCCCGGAGGATGGAGACCGCGGTGGGCAGAAAGTAGGGGTCTTCTGGGCCGTACACGAAGCAAGGCCGCAGGATCGTCACGGCAAGCCCCCGCTCCTCCATGTACCGTCGGCAGAGCGCCTCCGCCCGTACTTTGGATTCGCCATAGGGGCCGCTGGGATGCGGGGGTGTGTCCTCGTCGGCCCCTTCCGGTGCGGCCTCCCCGTACACCGCGACGGAGCTCGTGAACACCACCCGTCCCACGCGGGCGGAGGAAGCAGCCCGCAGCACGTTCTCGGTCCCGTCCACGTTCACGCGGAAAAGGGTCTGCACATCCGTGCCCGGGCCCAGGGCCGCGGCCACGTGGAAAACCACGTCGCACCCCTCGCATGCCCGCACGAGCACCGGGAGGTCCTCCAGGGTTCCGAAGACCCCTTCCGCTCCCAGCGCGCGCAGGCGCGCGGGGTCTCGGCCGGGCCGCATGAGCCCCCGCACCTGCCACCCGTGGGCCCGCAGCAGGGCCGTGAGCTGGCTTCCGATGAATCCCGTGGATCCCGTCACGAAGGCCCGCATCCAGGGGTCGCTCTTACGGATTCTTGGCCGGAGTGGAAGGCCCCGCGGCAGGCCAAGGGACCGCCGTCCCTTTGGAGCTCCGTCAGTAGACCTCGCGCCGCAGCCGCTCCACGTTCACCAGAGCCACGCGCCCTCCTGACCGGCGGATGGCACCGGCATGCTCGAACCACCGCAACCACCGGTTCACGCTCTCCCGAGTAGCACCGATTAGGAGGTGGGCGATCTCGGCCTGGGTGAGACGGGGGCAGAACACGCCCCCTTCAGGACCCGGCGCTTCCTGCTCGCCGAGCTGCAGCAGCGCCCAAGCCAGCCGCCCCCGCACGTTGAGGAAGGCGGAGTGATAGACCCGAAGCTGCATGCTGCGCATCCGCTGGCTCAGCAGGTGCAGCATGCGCGGTGCCGTTTCGGGATGCCGCTGCAGGAACTCCGTGAAGCCCTCCCGTGGCAGGGAGACCAGCACGGAGTCCTCCTGTGCCACGGCATCCGCGGACCGCACACTGCCATCCGGCATCTCAACCTCCCCCACAACGTCTCCGGGGCCCACAGCGCCAGGATGCGCTCTTTCCCTGCCGGCGAGGAGAGCGCCACCTTCACGTGGCCCTGCTCGATCACGTAGAGCCCAACTGGAGGATCCCCTTCCCGGAAGATGGCTTCCCCGCGGGCGTAGCGGCGCCGACGGGCCACCGTCGCCAACGATTCGAGCTGCTCGGGAGGATTCCCTTCGAACAGGAAGGTCTGGGCCAGAATGGCTCCGATGGACACGACACACCCCCTCTCCTTGCCTGAGAATCCACACTGCCCCGGGCCGGGTGACCCACCCCACGTAGTCCGATCGTACCACCCCAGGGCTCTTCCCGTCACCCCGGACGAATCCGGACCTGTGACGCATTTCACCTGATCTCTGTGCCCCCCTTCCTCCCGCACCGCCCCCAAAGCCGCTAGCCTGTCCGGTGAAAGCCAACTGATCGAGAAAAAACTGTTAGGCGCAAACGGGGGAGCCAAATGCCAGAAGTTCCATCACAGGGGATACAAATCAGCTACGACGACCAGGGCTAAGGAGGGCTGGTGCTCCTCTTCATGCCGGGCTGGTGTGCTAGTCGTAGGGTCTTCGATGAACTCGCACGGCGCTGCGCCACGCGGAGACGTGCACTGGCGCCCGACTGGCGCGGGCATGGACAGTCGGCGAGGCCTGCCGATGATTTCGGCGCCAGTGACCTCCCTGACGATGCCCTCGCCGTGATCGAGGCGAGCCAGGCGGACCTGGTGGTGCCGGTGGCGCTGTCCCATGCGGGCTGGGTCGCCATCGAGTTGCGCCGCAGGCTGGGTGCTCGTATCCCCAAGCTCGTGCTGCTCGACTGGACCGTTCTGGACCTGCCGCCCTTTCTTGGGGCGCTGCGATCGCTCCAGGATCCTGCGCGATGGCAGCAAACGCGCGACCAACTCCTCTCGATGTGGCTTCACGGCTTGGACATTCCTGCCTTGACCCACTACTGTATGCCCAGCCAGAAGACCCGGGATACTTGACCGCACAGCGGTCATTTGGTGCCGCGCATCCGTGGTTCCAGGTCTTGAAGCTAGAAGCGCGGAGTCACTTGCGCGGCCCGCCGCTGATGCCGGGCGTTCGCATGCATGGACAGGTCTGCAAGCGCCCTTGTCTGAATCGTTAAACATCACGGAGGTTTACTTATGGGCAATGCAAGAATCCAAGGTCAACTTTGGGGGGCCCGTGCTCAGGACTGGGCCACCTACACGGAGCAGGTGTGCTTGCCGCTGTTCGGCGCGGCTCTGGATGCCGCGCGGGTGACCAAAGGCACGCGCCTATTCGATGCCGGATGCGGCGCGGGGCTCCTGTCGGTACTGGCGAGCTTCCGCGGCGCGCAGGTGGCCGCTCTGGACGCCGCACCGGGGCTTGTGGCTATCGCGCGGCAGCGGTTTCCCGGGGCCGATGTCCGGGAAGGGATCTGGAGGACCTCCCCTTCGCCGACGCCAGCTTCGACGCGGTTGTGGCCGTCAACAGCGTCTTTTACGCAGCAGACATGGCGGCCGCCATGCGCGAGCTCGTGCGCGTCGCCCGGAGTGGCGGTCGGGTGGTCGTCACGGCCTGGGGGCCGCCCGAGAAATGCGAATTCTTAAGCGCCGTGATGCCGGCGCTCGGGCCACTGATGCCGCCCCCGCCGCCCGGCGCTGTCCCGCCGCATCCAGGAGCGCTGTCCGAACCGGGGGCGCTGGCGGGCCTCCTCGAAGCGGCGGGCTTGCGCGTCATGGAGGAGAGCGAGGTCGCCTGTCCCTTCGTCTGGCCGAGCACCGAGGCATCATGGCGCGGGAATGCGGCGGCCGGCGTGAACCAGGCGGCCATTGCGCACAGCGGGGAAGCCGCGGTCCGCGCCGTGTATGCAAATGCCGACCGCGCCCACATGCGCCCCGATGGGAGCGTCCGGTACGACAACGTCTTCCTCTGGGCTGCTGGCGAGCGACCGTAGCGATGGACGCTCGCGAGTGCATGCTAACAACCGGTTGCAGCGGACGGTCCGCTGCGCGGCCCGAAGAAGATCTCGACCACGCCGTGCGAAGAATAGCGGCTGGCCGCGCAGCGTGCGGCGCAGCAGGGCCTCACCCCCAGACACACCCGCTCGGCCAGCTGGTTTTCTACACGCACCCGCACGGCTGTGGCAGCGCGGCCAGCTCGTCCCGGCTACGCCCGGCGAACAGAGGGACGGCCGTGAACACGTTCCCCGCATTCTCTCGCATCCCCCACCCCCACCCCGGAGGACACTCCGGCCCCGGCCGACGAACCACCCGGCCGCCCCAGGATACCACCCGGGCCGCCCCGTGTCAGACCTTTCCGCCACCCTCGCCTGTGATGCACCTCATCTTCCTGGCGTGCTCGCGCTCACTGCGGCCGGCACCGAAAGCAATTATCCTGCCGTTATCTCCCAGACGAAGGAGGGTGCCGTGACCCGCTACCTGATCGAAACCCACCACACCGCGGAGCAGTGCCTCGCGGACCTGGACGCGCTCCTGGAGCACGATCCTGGGTTCCTCGACAACCTGGAGTGGGGTTGCCCGGCGGGCGTCCACATGGGCTGGACCGTGGTCGAGGCCAGCCGACCGGAGGAAGTGAGCCGCCACATTCCCCCCGGGATGCGCTCCCGTACGCGGGTGCTCCCGGTCCAGCGGTTTACCCCGGAGCAGATCCGGGCGCTGCACGGGATGAAGGGCAGCTGAGGAAGGGGGCGGAGCCATGGCCGTCGTGGTCACCGCGGACGTCCCGGGCCAAACCCGGGAGGGATACGAGGAGACGATCCGGCTCCTCGGCGAGGCCCTCCGGGAGGCTCCGGGCTTCCTCATGCACTTCGGCTACCCCGTGGAGGGCGGCTGGCGGGTGGTGGAGGTTTGGGAGTCCGCGAAAGACGCCGCGCAGTGGTTTGCCAGGCACGTTCGCCCCAACCTTCCCCCAAGTCTCGCGCCGCGATTTCGAAGGGATCGAAGTGCAGGACGGCAAGATCCTCGCGGAGCGCGAGTACTTCGACCGCGGAGTCCTATACCAGGAGCTGGGGGTGACGCCGTGAGCCAAGGACCCCGTTGGGAGATCTCCTGCGAGTACTTCGAAAACTGCAGCTGCGACGTGGTCTGCCCCTGTGAGGTCTCGCCCCTGGGACCCCTGCAGGCCCGGCCGGACCAGGGCCACTGCAACGTGTACCTTGCCTTCCACCTAGACCGGGGCCGTTACGGGAGCGTGGACCTGGCCGGGCTCAACGTGGTCCTCGCCATCCACATCCCTGGACCGATGGGGGAGGGGAACTGGACCGTGGCGGCCTACTTGGACGCCCGCGCCTCCACGGAGCAACAGCAGGCGCTGGGGGCCATCTTCTCCGGCAGCGCGGGAGGCCCCCTGGCCGCCCTGGCGCCGCTCGTGGGCACGAACCTCGGAGCCAAGGCCGTGCCCATCGAATACCACAACCAGGGCCGCAAGCGGGCCGCCCGGATCGAGGGCATCCTGGAAGCCGTGGTGGCCGCTGTTCCCGGTGCGAACCCGGAGGAAGACCTGGTCAAGCGCAACGCGCACCCGCTCTTTCCGGAAGTCTTCCAGGCCTCCGGGGTGGTGAGCCGGTACACCGACCACGGCCTGGAGTGGAACAACGTGGGCAAGAACGCGGACTACGCGGCGTTCCGGTGGACCGGGCCGTGAGCGACCGCGCGGCACCCTGGCAGGGCCGCGGGCGACTCCTCGCGGTCCTGCTGCTCCTGGCGGTTGCCGCATGGGCGGTGGTGGTGTGGCAGGCCACCGGGGCCGACTCCATGGACATGCACCCCGTGCTGTTCGTCGGCAGCTGGACGGTGATGATGGCCGCCATGATGCTGCCCGCCGCCGCTCCCATGCTCCTCACCTTCGACCGGATCCAGGCGGGCAAGCGTCACCACGGCCGCTCCGCCGTGCCCACCTGGGTCTCCTGGCCGGCTACCTGCTTGTGTGGGCCGCGTTCGGCGCGGTGGCCCTAGAAGCCCGCGGGCTGGCGGAGAGGGCCGGACTGGGCCTGGAAGGACCGGCGGCCACCGGGGCGGTTCTGGTCCTGGCCGGCCTGTACCAGTTCTCGCCTTTCAAGCACGCGTGCCTGCGCCGGTGCCGGACCCCGCTGGGCTTCGTCCTGGGCTTTTGGCGCGACGGCAGCGTCGGCGCGCTGCGGATGGGGGTGCAACACGGGCTTTACTGCCTGGGCTGCTGCTGGTCTCTGTTCCTCGTCCTCTTCCCCCTGGGCCTCATGAACCTGCCCGCCATGCTGGCGGTGACCGCTCTGGTCTTTGCCGAGAAGGTCCTTCCGGCAGGCCCGGTCTTTGCCCGCGCCAGCGGGGCAGCCATCCTCGTCTGGGGGCTGGCTACCCTGGTGCGCGCAACCCTGGCGTAGCGGCTGGCAGGAACGCAGCCGAACGTGCACCCGGTGTGGCGGCGGACAGCCCACTGAACCGCGCCCTCACACAGCCTGCCGCCCCTGTCCGTCAGCCCGGTGCTCCCTGCCCGCCCGACGGGACACCGTAGGCCCGGAAGTGGCTCTCCAGGGCAGCCTCCCACTCCTGTTCGGTCCGCGCCGCGTCCATGGCGTCTGCCCGGGAGGCCACGAAGGGGACCTGCAGCGACCAGCCGCCCAGGAGTTCCACCTGTAGCTCGTCGGCCCGCTCGTTCAGCACCACCTCCGCCCCGGGCGTCGCCCGGGCCGCCGCCCGGCAAGCCGCCGCGTGCAGCCGCCGGACCGCGGCCCACATGTGCACCACCTCCTCCGCCCGCCACCGGGCCTCGTCCTCCGTGCGGCCCCGCACGGGCTGCGGGAAGAGCAAGGCTCCCTCCGGATCCCGCAGCCGAACCTCCCACCGGGGCGGCTCCTCCACCGGCCCCCGGAACTCGAACCGGTAGATGCGCCCGAAGGCCTCGAACCACTCCTCCCACTCGCGGTACGGCGGCCGCAACTCTCTCCCCCTTCGGTCCTTTGTCCTACAATGGTAGCGCAGTTCTGGCACAGGCGGAATTCAGAGAGGGACCGGGAGAGGGAGGAGGTGGTGGATGCTACGTCTGGCGGTGCCCTTCGCGGTCCTGCTCCTCGGCCACGTGGCACTCGCCCAGGGTTCGGGGGAGGACGGGACCATCTACCTTTGCAATGAGGTGGCCTTCCGCATCCGGACGGCCGCGGCTGGCCAGACGGTGGCGCAGCGGCGGGAAGCGGTTCGGCTTCGCCTCGTTCAGGCCTACGCCCGACAGCGGATTACCGCCGCCACCATCACCCTGCGTGAGATCCCCGGCGGCCAGGCGATCTACATAGGGGACCAGCTCCTCGTCACCGTGACCCCCGCGGACGGGCAGGCGAACGGGACCACCGCGGCTGCCCTCGCCCGGGCGTGGCTGGCGCGGCTTCGGGAGCTCCTGCCCCGATGCCGGTTGGAAGTGCCTCCCGACGTCCGGCGGTAGCATGAGGGGTTTGAGCAATCGCAAGGGAGGGATGCGGTATGGGGATTCACCCGGCGGATGCCTATGAGTATCTGGTGAAGGCGCGGGGGCGGCTGCTGGAATGGGTGGGTGGGCTCTCGCAGGAGCAGTACACGCAGGAATTCCCCTTTGGTCTGCGCAGCATTCGGGCCACCCTGGTGCACACCGCGAGTGCGGAATGGGGATACGTGCGGCGCCTGCTGGGAGAGCCGGTACCTCCGCCGCAGGAACGGCCCTTCGCCCCGCATGCGCAGGGAACTTTCCCGCCGTTTGCGGAAGCTTGGGCCCGCCAGGCGGAGGAGACCCGCCGGGTCCTTCGCAGCATGGAGGACTGGAACCGGCCCGCGGAGTACGTCATCCCTCTCGGGGGACGTCCGCGGCGCTACCGCACCACCGCGGCGGGCATCGCCACCCAGCTCCTCTTCCACGAGGTGCACCACCGGGCGCAGGTCATGGCCATGCTGCGACAGTTGGGGATCCCCGCGGAGAACCTGGACTACTCCGTGCTCATGTTTGAGCCCGTGGAGGAGTAAGGCCCGAGGGCCTCGAGGGCTAGGCGGGCGCACAGGGACCCCTGCTGTGCGGCTTCCCGCAGGGCGGCGGCATCGGCCCACCGCCAGGCGGTGTAGTAGGTGATCTTGGGGTCGGGCGGGGGAGGCGGGAGCCGGGGCTCTGGGCCTATGAGCTCCGCCTCGTAGAGGCGCATCTCCAGCCGGTACCCCGGTCTTTCCTGGATGCCTCGGGCACGCACGCCCATGAGACGCACCGTGGTCCCCAGCTTCTCCCGGGCTATCCGGTGCGCGGCCTCGGTCTCCTCTTCCCCGGGTCGGAGGGTGGCCGCGGGCAGGCCCCACAGGCCCGCCAGCTCCTCTCCCGCATGCTCCGGCCTTCGGACCACCACGAAGCGGTCGCGCGCGCCCGGCGGATACACGAGCAGTGCTACGGATTGCTTTACCACGCTATCCCCCCGGGCGGATTCGCGGGCTTCCCGCACGGCTCCTCCTTCCACGGTACACTGAATCCGTGTGGACCCGACGCACGCTGGAGGAAGTGCAGCTCCTCATGCGGGTGGCGCGGGGGGAGCGGCCCGCGGACCTCGCCCTGGTGGGCGGAGAGGTGCTGTTCGTGCAGTCGGGTGAGGTGCTGCCCGCGAACGTGGCGATGGCGGGTCGGCGCATCGCGTACGTGGGGCCTTCCACGGACTTCCTCGGACCGGAGACGGAGGTCGTGGACTGCACCGGGAAGGTGATCGTGCCGGGCTACGTGGAGCCCCACACCCACCCCACCCACTTGATCACCCCCACGGAGTTCGCCCGCATGGTGCTGCGCACGGGCACTACCACCCTGGTGGCGGACACCCTCGCCTTCCTCTCCCTCGCGGACCCGGGCCTGTGGGGAGAGCTGCTGGAGACGCTGCACTCGCTCGCTGTGCAGTACCTGTGGTTCCTGCGGTTCCAGCGGCCCACCCGGTCCGCGGGATCCGAACGGTTCGAGCTGGACTTGGTGGAGACCGTGCTCCACCTGCCCTCTGTGGTGGCGGTGGGAGAGTTCACCCGCTGGATCGAGCTCTATCGGGGAGAGGAAAGCGCGCTGCGCAAGCTCGTGCGGGCCCGGCGGATGGGCAAGCGGGCGGAGGGACATCTACCGGGAGTCCCCTACGACCGGGTGCAGGTCCTCGTGGCCGCGGGGCTCAGCAGCGACCACGAACCCATCACCCCCCAGGAGGCTCGGGACCGGCTGCGCGGCGGTCTACACGTCATGCTGCGCCACTCCTCCCTCCGCCAGGACCTACCGGCCCTGGCGGAGGTAGCCCGACAGGCGGGCCCGGCCCTGGGGCGGTTGATGCTGACCGCGGACGGCTCGGATGTGGCCTACGTGGCCCGACACGGCTACCTGGACCACCTCCTCCGGGTGGCCATGCACAGCGGTCTTTCCCCCCTCACCGCCTACCCCCTGGCCACCTTAAACCCCGCCGCGTACTACGGGCTCGACGAGGAGTTCGGCATGGTAGCCCCGGGGCGGCTCGCGGATCTGCTGGTGCTCCGCTCCCTCGAGGACCCCACCCCCGAGCGGGTCATCGCCAAGGGCCAGGCGGCGGTGGAGCGGGGGGAGCTGCGCATCGGGTTTCCGCAGGTGGACTGGGCCCGGTACTTCCCGCCACGGTTTCGAGCGGATTGGAGCCCGCAACCCGAGTGGTTCACCTTCCCCGCGCAGGGCCCGGAGGCTCCCCTGGTGGGCATGGAGCTGGACAACACGGTGATCACACGACGCCGGGACTGGAACGTGCCCGTGCGGGGAGGGCGCGCGGTGCTCCCGGAGGGCGTGGTCCTCGCCGCGCTGCTGGACCACCGGGGACAATGGATGGTTCGGGCGCCCCTCGGGAACTTCGCCCGCCGGCTCGGGGGACTCGCCTGCACCTTCAACGTGGCGCACGAGCTCCTGGTGTGCGGCCAGCACCCGGAGGACATGGCCCTGGCGGTACGGCGCGTCCAGGCGATGGGCGGCGGAGTCGCTCTGGTGGAGGAGGGGGCGGTGCTGTTCGAACTGCCTCTTCCCTTCGGCGGTTTGATGAGCGCACTTCCCTACGAGGAGGTGGCGGCGCGGACCGAGCAGCTCACAGGGCTGCTCCGCGCCCGCGGGTACCTGCACGACGACGTCTTCTACACCCTGCTGTTTTTGCCCTCCGACGGGCTTCCGCGGGTTCGGCTTACGGGGGAGGGGCTGTGGGACCTCCGGGCCAACCGCCTGCTGCGGCCACCCGAGCCGTTGGGCTCCGGCGGTTAAGGCACGGGCGCGGGGATCCGAACACGCTCGGGCCCGCTGTACAGGTTAAAGCGGTCCCCGCGCAGGAACCCCACCAGGGTCACGCCGAAGGTCCGGGCCACCTCCACCGCGAGGCTGCTGGGCGCGGAGACCGCGCAGAAAACCGGAACTCCAGCCACCACCGCCTTCTGCACCAGCTCAAAGCTGGCCCGGCCGCTCACCAGTACCACGTGCTCCGCCAGCGGCACCCTCCCTTCCAGGAACGCCCACCCGAGGAGCTTGTCCAGGGCGTTGTGCCGCCCCACGTCCTCCCGCAGGGCCACAAGCCTTCCCTCTGCGTCGAAGAGGGCCGCCGCGTGCAGCCCGCCGGTGAGGGCAAAGAGGCTCTGGGCCGCCCGCAGCTGCTCGGGCAGGGCGCACAGCACCGCGGCCTCCACCACGGGTCCCTGGGCCATGATCGGGCACCCCCGCAGCCGCAGGGCCTCCAGGCTCGCCTTCCCACACACCCCGCAGGCGCTCGTGGTGGTGAAGTGGCGTTCCAGGGACGGTAGGTGCGGGAGGATCCCCGTGCGCAGCTCCACGTTCACCACGTTGTACCGCTGTTCGGCATCCAGATCCGGATCCACGCAGTAGGAGATACGGGCGATCTCCTCCCGGTGCGTCACGACCCCTTCCGTGAAGAGGAACCCCGCGGCCAGCTCGAAGTCGTGGCCGGGGGTGCGCATGGTCACCGCCACCGTCTTTCGGTGCTCTCCCGCCACCAGCCGGATCTCCATGGGCTCCTCGGTGGCCAAGAGGTCCCCACGCACCTCCACCCGGTTCCCCTGTACCACCCGCACCTGCATGCGTACCTTCGAAGCAGGCCGCCCCCCACCCATGGCTCCACCTCCGCAAACCCCTCTGCTGCCGCTGGGTTCACTCCATCCTTCTGCAGCATGCCCCTCCTCGGGCGCCCGTGCAACACTGGATCACCCGCCCTTTTGACGCCGCGGTCCCGGTGCCCTAGCATCCGCATGAGGGCGGAACACACCGGGATGGAGGATCCGCATGGTGACCTTTCTCTTCCACGCACCGGTCACGGACTTCCCCGTGGCCTTGTGGCTCACAAGCCTCCTGTTCGACGTGCTGGCGTGGTGGCGACCCCGAGAGGTGTACCGGACCATGGCCCTGTGGCTAGTGGGGCTGGGGCTACTGGCCGCGGCGGTGGCCATCGGTACCGCATTTTACGACTACGCGCGCCTGGCGCGGGAAGGAGTGGGCACGGCCTTCCTGCAGCGCCACGTCACGCACAGCCTCCTCGCCTACGGGGCCACCGCCGCCTACCTCGCGAGCTTCCTGCTGCGCTGGAGGGCCCCGCGGGCCCGGGCTGCCATCGGCATCCTGGCGGTGTTGGGTGCGCTCCTGGTGGGGCTCACGGGGTACCTCGGCGGCGAGCCCCGCAAGGTGATGTGAGAACATGGACCGCCTGATCCGGATCCCCGGGCCCTACCCGCCGAGCGCCGCGGCGGTGCTCGAAGCCCTCCCCCGGGAGCCAGGCCGGGTGTTGCTGGAGAGCGCAGGAGGACCGCAGGATCTGTGTCTGCGGTCCTTCATCGCCGTCCGTCCCTTCGCGGTCCTCACGGGCCGCGGAGGCCGCTTCGTCCTCCACACCGCCGGGGGCAGATCCACCCTCACCGGCTGCCCGTTCGCGGCACTCCAGCGGGTCCTCGAGTTCTTCGGCGCGGGGCTTTCGCGGGGGCAGACGGGGCTTGCGGAGCCCCTAGCGGATTGGCCCTCCTTCGCGGGCGGCGGAATCGGCTACCTGAGCTACGACCTTGGCCGCCAGGTGGAGCGGCTCCCCACGCTCGCCCGTGACGATCTGAGCCTGCCGGAGCTGTGGATCGCGTGGTACGACGCCGCGGTGGTCCTCGACCACCGCGGGCGCAAGGCTGCGGTGGTGGCCCGGGTTCTGCCGGGCCGGGAGGAAGCGGTGGAGGATCACGTGCGCTTCCTCCTCCGGGCCCTGGAGGCCGCGGCGAGACGTCCGGAGCCAGCCTTGGAACCCGACCTCCCCGAACGGTCTAGGCTGCGCTCCACGCTCACCCGGGAGGAGTACGAGACCGCGGTGCGGCGGGCCCTGGCGTACATCCGGACGGGCGACATCTTCCAGGTGAACCTCAGCCAACGGTTCTCCGCCCCCTGGTCCGGGGATCCGTGGCTCCTGTACCGCCGGCTCCGCCGCACCAACCCCGCGCCCTTCGCCGCGTTCCTGGATGGAGGCAGATGGGCCGTGGTGAGCGCCTCGCCGGAGCGCTTCCTGCACGTGGACCCCCGCACCCGGCGGGTGGAGACCCGACCCATCAAGGGGACACGGCCGCGTGGGAGGACTCCGGAGGAGGATCTCCGCAACGCCCACGATCTCCTCACGAGTGAGAAGGATCTGGCGGAACTGGTGATGATCGTGGATCTGGAGCGCAACGACCTGGGCCGGGTGTGCGAATACGGCACGGTCCGGGTGTCGGAACTTCGGCGCCTGGAGGCTTACCCCACGGTGTGGCACACGGTGGCGGTGGTCGAAGGACGGCTGAGGCCGGAGGTGGTGCCCGCGCGGCTCCTGCGGGCCACCTTCCCGGGTGGGTCCATCACAGGGGCCCCAAAGGTCCGCGCCATGGAGATCATCGAGGAGCTGGAGCCCGTGCGCCGCGGGGTGTACACGGGCGCCATCGGGTGGTTGGGGTGGGACGGGGGGATGGATCTGAACATCGCCATCCGGACCTTCGTGGTGGCCGGGGGGAAGGTGTACTTCCACGCGGGGGGAGGGGTCGTGGTGGACTCCGATCCCGCCTCGGAGTACGAGGAATCCCTGGCGAAGGCCCTGGGACTGGTGCGGGCCCTGTGGGAGGAGGATGGCTTCGCGGTTCGTGTGGCTCAGTAGCGCGGGAGGATTGGTGGAGGCCGACCAGGCCCGGATCCCGGTCAACGATCGGGGATTCCTGCTGGGAGACGGCCTGTTCGAGACCACCCGGGTGTACCGGGGCCGTGCTCCTCTCCTTGCCTACCACCTCCAGCGGCTTCACGCGGGTGCGCAGCGGCTACGGATTCCCATCCCGTGGGATCTCCGGGCGGCGGCTCGGGAGGTCCTGGAACGGGTGCCCGTAGAACACGGGGTGCTGCGGATCACCCTCACCCGGGGGCCTGGGTCCAGGGGCTATGATCCGCCCCCGGAAGCCAACCCCACCCTCCTCCTCCAGCTTGAACCCCTGGATCCCGCAGTAGAGCCCGTGGACGCCTTCCTCTGTTCCCTCCGCCGGGACCCCCGCTCCCCGGCCATAGGGCTCAAGACCATAAGCGCCCTTCCCCTCATCCTGGCCCGTGAGGAAGCGCGGGCCGCGGGGTGCGGGGAGGCGCTGCTGCGGGACACGGAGGGGAATCTCGCGGAAGGATCCGCCACCAACCTGTTCTGGGTCCGCGGGGGCGTCCTGTACACCCCTTCCCTCGCCACCGGGTGCCTTCCCGGCGTCGCCCGGTCCCTCATCCTGGAACTGGCCCGGGCTCAGGGAATCCCTGTGCGGGAGGTCACCGTGCCCGTGGAGGCGCTGCGGGAGGCCTCGGAAGCCTTCCTCACCAACGCGGTGCGCCTCGTGGTCCCTCTCCGGTCCGTGCGTCTGCCAGACGGAACGCACATCCCGCTTCCCCCGGGCGGCTCCCTCAACGAGGTGTTCCGGGCTGCGCTGTGGAACCGGTTCTTCGCGGGCTGAGTTCGGGGCTCTACGGCTCCGGATCCACCCCCGCGTGCACGTAGGTCCAGCCGAACCGACCCTTGATGCAGAGGAACCCACGGGTGATGGGGTCCTCGAGAGGTGCGGTCACCTTGACGATGCGGTTGTCCTGTACGTGGAGCTCGAGCTGGCAACCCACCCCGCAGTACGGGCACACCGTGGTGACCACCCGCTGCCGCTCTTCGTCCCAGGTGCCCGCCTGCCGCATCCCGAACTGGGTTCGGAACACCAGGGCTTCCGTGGGGCAGACCGCGACACAGTTCCCGCAGAACACGCAGGCGCTCTCGGGAAGCGGCAGGTCGAACCCAGGATCGATGCGGGCAGCGAGTCCCCGTCCGGCCACCGCGATGGCGAAGCTGTTCTGCACCTCCTCCCCGCACGTCCGCACGCACCGGTAGCAGAGGATGCAGCGGTCCAGGTCTCGTACGTAGAGGTCGTTATCGATCTTGGGTGCGCGGCCCGCGCGACGGCCATCCCCCCGGAACGGCTCCCACCGTTCGGGGCTGGTGCCGTACTCCGCCGCGTAGCGCTGCACGTCTGGAGCAAGGCTGGTGTCCACTGCGCTCTGCAGGAGCTCCACCACCATACGCCGGCTGAGCTGGACGCGCGGGGTATCCGTACGGACCCGCATCCCGGGTTCCACCCTCCGGATGCAGGCAGGCACCAGGGTGCGGGATCCCTCCACCTCCACCACGCAGATGCGGCAGACCCCGATGGGTTCCAGGGCCGGGTGGTAGCAGAGGGTGGGGATATCCTTGCCCATGGCCCGGATGGCCTCCAGCAGGGTGGACCCCTCAGGGACCTGGATGGGCTGTCCGTCCACCTCCAGGGTGATGCACGCGGTCTGTACCTCGGTGGTCATGGCGCCCTCTCCTGGAGCCGCAGACTGCTCAGGACGGCATTCGGTGCGAGCTGTCCCAACCCGCAGATGGAGGCGTCCCGCATCACCTGAGCGAGCTCCTGGAGGAGTCCCCGCAGCTCTGGGTCCACCCGCCCACCCCTACGCCGCAGCTCGGCCACGAGCTCCAGCTGGCGCTGGGTCCCTACCCGGCAGGGAACGCACTGGCCGCAGGACTCGTCCCGGAAGAACCGCGCGATGCGCTCCACCACCGCCCACAGATCCACCCGCTCGTCGAAGACCACGAGGGCGCCAGAGCCCAGGGCAGCCCCAATGGCCTGGAGGGTTTCCACCGCGAGGGGGGTATCGAGCTCCTCGGGCAGGAGGAACGTACCCGCGGCTCCCCCGCACAGCACTGCCTGAATCCGCCGGGCCTCCGGCACGCCTCCGGCCAGGTCCTCGAGGACGGTGCGGATCGGGGTGCCGAAGGGGACCTCGTAAACCCCGGGGCGCACCACGTGCCCGCTTACGCAGACGAGCTTGGTGCCCTTGGAGCGCTCGGTCCCCAGCCGCGCGTACCACTCGCCTCCACGCACGAGGATGGGAGGAACGGAGGCGAGGGTCTCCACGTTGTTGATGACCGTGGGACGCCGGAACAGCCCGACCTGGGTGGGGAAGGGCGGCCGGTTCCGGGGCTCCCCCCGGAACCCCTCGATGGAGTTGAAGAGGGCCGTCTCCTCCCCGCACACGTAGGCCCCCGCGCCCCGGCGGACTTCGACGTCGAAGGAGAAATCCGTCCCGAGGATCCGCTCCCCCAGATACCCCGCGGCCCGGGCCACCTCCAGGGCCTGCATGAGCGTCCGATAGGCTTCGGGATACTCACCCCGGACGTAGACGTAGCCCCGTTCGGCTCCCACTGCGTACCCGGCGATGGTGAGCCCCTCGATCACCGAAAATGGGTCCTTCTCGAGGAGCACCCGATCCTTGAAGGTCCCGGGCTCGCTCTCGTCCGCGTTGCAGACCACGTACCGGGGCGGGGCTTCGCGGGCTGCCAGGGCCCACTTCCGACCGGTAGGGAAGGCGGCGCCGCCGCGCCCGATGAGCCCGGAGCGCTCCACCTCCTGGAGGGTGGCCTCCGGGCCGATCCGGAGCGCGCGCTCTAGCCCCCGATACCCGCCGAGGGCCCGGTACTCCTCCACAGACGTGGGCACCATCCGGTCGCACCGGGCCAGGAGTAGCGGTGTTCCCTCCCCCCTCCAGCCTAGATGGGTGGGCAGGGCTGGGGCTTCGGCCGGTCCCTCCTCTCCCCGCACCCACGCCCGCACCACCTCCTCCAGCGTCTCCGGGGTAACTCCCAGGAGTACGCGCTCCCCCGCCAGAACCGCCGCCCCGCGCTCGCACTGGCCCAGGCAAGGGGAGCGGCTCCAGCCTACGGGCGGCGGTGAGGCATCGGGCAATGCCGCTCCGGGAGGGGGAAAACTGCCGTCGTATGTCTCTCCGCGGGCGGGCTCCTCAAGGGGGTTCCCGAGGTGCCGCTGCAAGGTGCTCGCCAGGGCCTCCGCACCCCGGAGCATGCAGACGATGTCATCACAGAGGTGGATCACCCGCCGCGGCCGGGGTTCGGTGGCCAGCAGGGCGTAGAAGCTCGCCACCCCGTACACCTCCGCGAGCGGTAGCCCCAGCTCCCGGCAGATGGCCGCGGCCGCCGGGTACGAGATCCATCCCCGGGCCTCCTGCACCGCCCACAGGGCCGGGAGCAGGAGGTCCCGCCTTCCCTTTCGCTCCTCCGGCCGCAGGTGGCCCCAGACCTGTTCCAGGGCCTGCCGTTCCTCGGGTGCGGGAGGAGGCAGGTGCTCCAGCCGCTGGAGCTCCACCCCCCATCCCCGGAGGGGCGCGGCGCTCATGGAGCCTTTTCCCTCCCGGCCCCCACGGGGACCCGCTCCCTCGAGACCGGCTCCACCCGGACCGCGGTGGCCTTGAACTCCGCGGTCCCGGATTTGGGATCCGCGGCGTCCACGGTGAGAAGGTTCGTGGGGGTCTTCTCCGGGAAGTGCAGGGTCATGAAGCACAGGCCCGGCGAGACGGTGGTGTCCACCCACGCGGTGGCCTCCACAGATCCCCTCCGGGAGGAGATCCGCACCCGGTCCCCATGGACGATGCCGTACCGCTCGGCGTCCCGAGGGTGGAGAACGAGATACTCCTCCTGCGGCACCGGGGTCCGATAGAGGGCGGTCTGTACGCCCGTATTGAAGAAGTAAAGCCGGCGACCCGTGGTGAGCAAAAGCGGATACTCCTCGTTCACCTGGTCCACGGGTGGCTCGTAGTGGGTGGGCATAAACGGCGCCCGTGGGCCCTCCACCGGGCGCTTCCACAGTCGGCTGTGGAGGAACTGCTCCCCGGGATGGTCCTCGTGGGGACACGGCCATTGGATCCCGCCCAGCTCCTCCAATCGGCGGTAGCTCATGCCCCGGTGCAGGGGCGAGAGTTCCCGGACCTCGTTCCAAACCGCCTCCGCATCCGGGTAGTCCCAGTCCCGCCCGAGCCGGCGGGCGAGCTGCTGGAGAATCCAGATGTCATCCCTAGCTTCCCCTGGGGGTTCCAGGGCCTTGCGCACCCGCTGAACCCGCCGCTCGCTGTTGGTGACGGTCCCCTCCGACTCGCACCAGGCCGCGGCCGCGGGCAACACCACATCCGCGAGCTCCCCGGTGGCGGTGAGGAACAGGTCCTGCACCACGAGGAACTCCAGCTCCTGGAACAGCCGGAGGATGCGACCGGCGTTCGCATCGGAGCGTACGGGGTTCTCGCCGATCACGTATAGCCCCCGCAGCAGCCCCTCCTCCATGGCGTCGTACATGGCGGTGAGGTGCCAGCCCGCCTTGGGGGGGATGACGCAGTTCCAGGCCCGTTCAAACCGGGCGCGGACTTCCGGATCCTCCACGTTCTGGAACCCCACGAGCCGGTTGGGGAGCGCTCCCATGTCTCCGCCCCCCTGCACGTTGTTCTGTCCCCGCAGGGGGTTGAGGCCGGATCCGTACCGGCCCACGTGGCCCGTGAGGAGGGCGAGGTTCGTGAGGCTGAAGACGGTGTCCACCGCGTTGTGGTGCTCCGTGATGCCCAGGGTCCAGCAGATCATGGCCCGGGGGGCCGTGGCGTACTCCCGGGCCGTGGCCGCGATGAGCTCCGCAGGGACTCCGGTGACGGCCTCCGCGTATTCCAGGGTGTAGGGCTCCACCGCCTCCCGGTACCGCTCGAACCCCTCCGTGGCCTCCCGGATGAACTCTTCGTTCAGGAGTCCCTCGTGGATGATGTACCGGCCCATGGCGTTGGCCAGGGCGATGTCGGTCCCCACCCGCACGGGGAGCCACCGGTGGGCGAAGGCCACACTGGAGGTCCGCCGGGGATCGACGACCACGAGGCGCGCACCGTTCCGCACGCCCTTGAGCATATGGAGGAACATCACCGGGTGGGTCTCCCGGGCATTCGAACCCCACAGGAGGATGAGGTTCGTCTCCTCCATCTCCCGGTAGGAGTTGGTTCCTCCCCCTGCTCCGAACACCGCCGCCAGACCGGCGACGCTGGGGGCGTGTCAGGTACGGTTGCAGCTGTCTACGTTGTTCGAGCCCATCACCTGGCGCGCGAACTTCCCGGCCAAGTAATTGAGCTCGTTGGTGGATTTGGAGCAGCTGAACAGTCCGAACCCTTGCCCTCCGTACCGCTCCCGGATGCGCCGCAACCCCTCCGCGGACTGGTCCAGGGCCTCCTCCCAGCTGGCCCGGACGAGGCGTCCATCCCTGCGCACGAGCGGATAGGTGAGGCGTACGTCCGGTCCGGGAAGCCCCTGCCGATCGCTTCCGAGTAACGTCCGCCCGATCGCCACCTCGCTCACCCCCTCTCCGTGGGGCTGGAGCCAGCGTACCACCGGGGACCTGGTCCAGGAAAGGGGTTACAGCCCCCCAAAGGCCACCCCCGAGAGGACTCCCACAAGGAACACCACCCCTGCGAGGAGCGCGCAGGGCCGGTAATCCCCGAGGGCCATCCCCACCACCACGAGGCTCGGCAGGCTCACCGCGGGCAGCGTGAGGAGCAGCGCGGCCGCGGGCCCCGCCATGCCCTGCTGAAGGAGGGGTCTTGCCACCGCGAGCTCGGTCCAGGTGGGAATCATGAGGAGGGTTCCCGCGGCGGCGGCCTTGAGGACGCTGGGGAGATCGTTGCGTCCCGCGAAGGATACGATCACCGGCGCGAGGGCCCCGGTGAGCGTTGCGGCAAGGAACAGCACGGGCACCGCCACCCGCCCAAGCCGCCACGAGGTCCGTAGCCAGGCCGCCACGAAGCGCGCGGGGGTCTGTGCATCCTCCTCCGCAAGCTCCTGCTCCAGCGCCAGGAGGCGCGCAAGGCGAGCCATCCAGGGACTCGGGCGGTAGGCCACCACGCGGCCAGAGGCCCGAACCGACCGGGACACGAGGTATGCTCCGAACACCGCGAGCACCACCCCGCCCAGGATCCGCAGGAGGGCATAGGGCGCGGGCAACAGGGCGGTGGCAAGCACGAGGGTGGTCAAGTTCAACATGGGCGAGGCCACGAGGAAGGAGAGCATGGCCTCCAGACTCGTGCCCGCCCGGGAGAGGCTCGCGCCCAAAGGTCCCGCGCAGCAGGAGCAGAAGGGATACGGGAGCGCCAGGAGGGCACCCGCCACGTGGGCCCGGAGGCCTCCGATCCGCAGCATCCGCTCAAGCCCGCCAGCTCCACCAGGCATGCGCAGGAGCACGAGCAAAAGCCCCCCGATCAGGATCCCCAACGCCGTGGCGTGCCAGACCACAAGCAGGTAGTTCACCGCCTCCGCCACCGGCCGCACCCACCCCGGAAAAGCGCTCACCGGGAAGGCGAAACTCACGCCGAGCGTGCCCGCCTGAGCGATCCGCGAGGCCTGTACGCCCCGGTACACGAAGAGGTCCACCACGAGGGCCGCAAGCAGTACCCCCGCGGTGAGGTTCCGGGCCCGTCGGAGATCCACGCCTGCCGCGACGGCCCCCCGCTCTCCCCGGACGAGCGCCCGGTACAGCCCCACGCTCGCCAGAAGCGCCACAAAAAGCACCAGGAGATGGACCGGGTGGACGTAGAGGATGGCGGAGGGCGACCCCACCTTGGTGTACAGGCTCGGGGAAAAGAGAAACCCGCGCCGCAGATCCACCACCGTCAGCAGCAGGAGCCCCACGGATCCCAGGAACGCTCCGAGGAGCAGAGGATACCGCGCCGCCGTCGGACGGCCTTCCGCAAGCGGTGCACGGGAAGCCTGCGGGGATGCCATCGCGTCACCTCCTCGTGGAATCCGGGAATACCTTATGCCTTTTGCAAACATGCGTAAATTTCCTTGACAAATTTGGTTTCGAATTTTTACCTATTCTTGCAGATGCTGGAGTCCCTCCGGGTCTTCCGGTTCGTGGCCGCCACCCGAAGTTTCACGGCGGCGGCGCGGCAGGCCGCCTTGACTCGCCCTGCAGTAAGCCAGCACATCCGGCGGTTGGAGCGGCTTTTCGGCACCCGGCTGCTCGTGCGTACCACGCGGCGGGTGGAGCTCACCGAAGCCGGCCGGATCCTGCTTACACACGCGGAGCGGGTGCTGGAGGAGGTGGAGCGGCTGGAGCGGGCCATGCGGGAGTTGAGCTCCCGCCGGATCACCCCTCTCACCGTAGGTGCAAGCACCCTCCCTGGCGAGTACCTGCTGCCGCGGGCCCTCCTGGCATTCCGGGACCGGTTTCCGGAGACGGAGGTGCGGGTGTGGATCGGGGACACGGAGGCGGTGGTGGGGTGGGTCCGGGCCGGTCAGGTGGAGCTGGGATTTGTGGGCCAACCCCCGACCAGCCCTGAACTCGTGGTGGAGCCGGTGGTGGAGGACGAGATCGTGCTGCTGCTTCCCCCGGGCTACCCCCCACCGGATCCCCTGGACGTGGAAGCCCTGACCCGGATCCCCCTCGTGCTCCGGGAGCCGGGGTCCGCGACCCGGGCAACCGTGCTGTCCGCGCTTGAACAGGCAGGTGTTCCGCTTGCCCGACTCCGGGTGGCGGGACAGCTCGGAAGCCCGGAAGCGCTCAAGGCCGCGGTTCGGGCTGGCATGGGGGCCGCGTTCCTCAGCCGGTTCTGCCTCCGACCGGAGGAAGGGCCCGCGGTACGGGTGCAGGGGCTTCCACTGCGGCGGTGGGTGTGTGCGTGCTGGCACAGGACCCGCCCCCCGGATCGCTTCGGCCAGGCCCTCATCGAGCTCCTGCGGACTCTATTCGGCTCCGCATAAGCGGCTGCACCATCTGAGGCCCCTGAACCGTGAGACCCGCCCTGAAGGCCCCCGGCTATAATGGGGGCGTCACGAGGGGGTGACCCATGGGCCTGCCGGAGTTCTGTAACGAGCCCTTCACCGACTTCCGCGTGGAGGCCCACCAGCGGGCCATGCGTCAGGCCATCGCCGCGGTGGAGGGGCAGCTGGGCGTGGAGCTGCCCGTGGTGATCGGTAGGCAGCGCCTCCGGGTGCCGGAGACCTTCGAGTCCCGCAACCCTTCCAAGAAGGACGAGGTGGTGGCCCGGGCGCCGATGGCCACCGCGGAGCTGGTGGACCGTGCGGTGGACGCCGCCTGGCGCGCGTTTCCCGCGTGGAAGCGGGTGCCGCCGGAGGAAAAAGCCGCGCTGTTCTTGCGGGCCGCGGAGCTACTGCGCCGCCGCAAGTTCGAGGCCGCGGCGTGGATGGTGCTGGAGGTGGGCAAGAACTGGGCGGAAGCGGACGCGGACGTGGCGGAGGCCATCGACCACCTGGAGTACTTCGCCCGGGAGATCCTCCGCTACGCGGAGGGCAAGCCCACGACCCCTCACCCTCAAGAGATCTCGTACTACACGTACGAGCCGCTGGGCGTGGTGGCGGTGATCCCGCCGTGGAACTTCCCCCTCGCCATCCCCATGGGGATGGCGCTGGGCGCCATCGCCGCGGGCAACACCGTGGTGCTCAAGCCCAGCAGCGACGCCCCCGCCACCGCGTACGTGTTCCTGGAGGTGATGGAGCAGGCAGGCCTTCCACCGGGCGTGCTGAACGTGCTGCCGGGCTCGGGTTCCGTGGTGGGGGAAGGGCTGGTGACCCACCCGCGGGTCCGCATGGTGGCCTTCACGGGCTCGCGGGAGGTGGGCTGCCGCATCTACGAGCAGGCCGCCCGGATCCATCCGGGCCAGAAGTGGCTCAAGCGGGTGATCGCGGAGATGGGCGGCAAGAACGCGGTGGTGGTGGCGGAAGACGCGGACCTGGAGGAGGCGGTGGCCGCGGCGGTGGCCTCCGGCTACGGGTACCAGGGCCAGAAGTGCTCCGCGGGGTCGCGTCTCGTGGTCACCGAGCCGGTCTACCAGCAGGTGTTGGAGGCGTTCGTGGAGCAGGTGCGATCTCTCCAGGTGGGGCCGGCCAAGGACAACTACCCCGTGGGGCCGGTGATCAACGAGCGCGCCTACCGGTCCATCCTGGACTACGTGGAGGTCGGGAAGCGGGAGGGCCGGCTCCTGTGCGGCGGGGAGCCCGCGGACGGAGACG
>JANXCW010000019.1 GCA_025059775.1 Armatimonadota bacterium | reverse complement strand
CGCGAAGTCCTTCCCGCTGGCGTACACCTCATGCTGGACGATGTACACCCGCACGTCCGGGGGCCGGCCGAGCTCCTCCTCCAGCCGGTACTTGGTGCGCTTGGGCTCCACGACCACCATCCCGAACATCCCGCCCATGGTGTGGGCCAGGATCCCGTGGCCGCCCGGGGCGCAGTGGTACATGTAGACGCCGGGAAAGTCTGCCCGGAATCGAAGGGTACGGGACTGCCCGGCCGGGATGTTGCCCACCACGAGACTCGTCTGGGTGTTGGCCGCGTGGATTGACAGCCCATGGGTGATGGTGTCTGGGTTGCGCACCGTGAGCTCGACGGTGTCTCCCTCCTCCACCACCAGGAGGGGTCCCGGCACGCGGCCGTTCCACGTGAACGCCCGCCACACCACACCCTCGTCTACCACGAGGGCCTTGCGGGTGGCCACCAGCTCGAACTTCTTCGTGGCTGCCTGCACGGGGTGAGCCCCCGTGAGGAGTCCTGCCGCCAGAGCCGCAACGGCGAAAACCAGCAGCGTCCGATCAAGGGACCGCATGGCCTCACCTCCTCACTGAACCATCAGGGTCCCTACCATGCCCGCCTCCTTGTGGCCGGGCACACTGCAGTAGATGAGGTAGCGGCCCTTGGACTTCGGGGTAAAGGTCACCTCCCCGCTCTTCCCGGGCTTTAAGGCCTCCGTCTTCACGTTGAGCTTCTCGATCACGATGTCATGTTCAATGACGCCCTTATTTTCCAGCACGAGCTTCACGGGCTGTCCGACCTTCACCTTGATCTCCTTGGGCTCGAAGGCGAACTCCTTGGCGATCACCTTGATGGACGCGGGGGCCGTTCCCGCAATCCCCCCCAGGGTGAGCGCCAGAATGAGCCCCCCCGTCCCCAGAAACACCGCCGTGCGCATCCCGCATCACCTCCCCTTTGGTCTTCGGACCCAAAAATTCAGCCCGGCCACCCGCCTCCTCGCGAGCGCCAGGCTGTGGACACAACGGATCCGTTCTGTCCGGCTCGTATTGTAAACGAAGTTTGAAGGCAGTCGGCTATCGGGCTCGGACCCGATCTTTGGACTCGGGTCTGCGCCCGATGCGGAGGAGCACCGTGAGGGCTCCTCCTATGGCCCAGGCTCCCAGGAACTCCCAGGGGGAGTCGGCCAGACGCAGGGCTGAGGCGGCGAGGAGCAGGGCTCCGAGCACGGGGGTGGACCAGCCGGGCTCCGGGAGGCGAACCCCCGTCGCACCCACCACCGCCAAGGCCACAAGCCCCCCCACCGCATACACCGCCACCATGAGGAAGAGGACCACCGCGTGCGCGGAGCCCAGAAACTCCAGAGGACCGCCGGCCAGGGCCACCAGGGCTGCTACGAACCCGATTCCTACTGCGGCCGCGGCCCGCAAGAGGGAAGCAAGACCCCGACGGGGCAGCAGCCACGCCGCAGCCACAGGGGCCGAGAGCAGCATCCCCCAGCCTGCCTCAGTTCCACCCACAAGCGGCCATAGGAGCCCTGCCCGCCACAGGGAGGCGAGGGAGGTTCCGAGGAGGCCGGTGGAGACCCAAACCCACTCCGCGGCCGCGGCCGCCACCGCCGCCACTGCCAGTACCGGAGTGCCCCACGCCGTGGCAAGCACCGCGCTTCCGGCTCCCGCCCATCGGACGATCCGCACTCCCCACGAAAGCTCGGGAGCGGGAACGGGCTCCTTTACGCCGAACAGGAAAAACCCCGTGCTCACGTGGCCGCCCACCAGCGTGGCGGCCCGATAGACCACCAGGTACACCCCGGGCGCAAGCGGCCGTAGGCTCACCTCCACCCGACGCCCGTCCGCGGAGATCCGCACCGGGCCTTCAACCCTCCGGCCGTCCCGGGAGGCTACCAGAAAGGCGCTCAACTGGGGATCCACGGGCTCGCTCATCCACAGGATCACCCGATCCGGAGGGACCTCGTAGGAGGCTCCGGATGCGGGGAAGGAACTCAGGCATCGCACCTGAGCCCAGGCGGACTCTGCCGCGAGCCCGATCCCGAAGGCCAGCCAGAGGAGGGAGAAAACCACCCTTCTCACGGCGGCGGATACCCCGATCGCCTCGCCAGTTCCTCCAGGGTGAGGACCCCCTCGTACCGGCGGCCCTGGATGACCCAGGTAGGGTAGGCACGCACCCCCGCGGTCTCACACGCCCGGGGATTTCCCTCCGGCGAGCGGGGATCGCACTCCACGTAGGGGAGGTAACGGGCCGCGGTTCCGAACAGGCGCTTCTGCTCCGCGCAGTGCGGGCACCAGTAAGCTCCGTAGAACACAGCTCCCGTGCGGGCCAGGTGCTTGGCGAGTCCCTCCGCGTATGTACCGGCCGCCCTCTGCCGCTCGGAGACCGCGTAGCCGCCCAGCACGAAGGCCAGCACCGCCACCGCCGCCACCGCCGGTTGCGGCCAGCGCAGCCCCTGCTGGCCGTACCACCAGCTCAGGCCGAAGAGGGCGAAGGACAGGAGGGCGGACAGCACGCACAGAGGGCAGAAAGTCTGCAACACGAAGCGCTGCACGCCTAGAAACACCACAGAGGCCGCGGACCCCGCGGCGGAGACGAGGCGCGCGAGCTGCCACCGAAGCGCGGGATCTGTGCCCCATCCCGAGAGCACCAGGAGGGTCCCGTAGTACACCAGCCCGTAGACAGGAAGCGGCACACCGAAGAGGTATGCGTAGGGGCTGCTCTGCACCACCTGGCAGCCGCCACCGGCGGGGCAGAGCGGTAGCTCCACTCCGCCGGTGGCGAACCACAGGTACCCGCTCAGCAAAAACCCCGCCGCGGCCAGCAGCGCCAGGGGCCAGCTGGGGGGACGGCTCTTGACGTTCACCGGTGTTCCCCCCCGGCCGACTGCTCGCGCACCACCACTTCCGCGATGATCCGGCCCGCCCGCTCGAACCGCAGGATCAGCGGGAACCGGTCACCCACCCGCAAGTCGGTGTTCAGCCGGATGAGCATCACGTGCAATCCTCCCGGTCGCAATGCCACCTGGCCGTTGGCGGGGACCTCGATGGACCCTACCCTCTGCATCCGGTGCATGCCGCCTTCCGTGCGGGTCTCGTGCAGCTCCACCGCCTCCGCCACATCGGTGCCTGCGGCTACCAGGCGGTCCGGGTGCGGCTGGTGGTTGCGGATCTCCAGATAGACCGCGCTGTTGCCTCCACGATTTCCAGGGCGCGCCCACGGGTTCTTGATCTCCACCGGCGTCTGCTGGGCCTGTGCCAGACCCACGGCCAGCCCGAGAGCTACGAGAACCGCCACCGTCCTCATCGTTCAACACCTCCTCGTCGGGTCTGTCCCGCTTCCCCCAGGAGCAACCGGAGGTCGTGGACGTAGTCGTCCACGGAGGTTCCGAAGTTGAACCGCAGCCGCCACCGCCCCAGTACGTCCACCACGGGCACGAAGGCGGTGTGCCCTACCAGATACCCCACGGCGCTTCCAGGTTGAGGCACTTTCTCGTACAAAACCCCGAAGGCCCGGTAAAAGGGTCGAAGGGACTCCTCGGTGCCCACCAGCCCGAGGAAGTCCGGGCTAAACAGGCCCAGGTACTCCGCCACCTTCCGGGCAGTGTCCCGCTCGGGATCCACGGTCACGAACACCCACCGGATCCTCCGGGCATCCTCCCCCAGCTTCTCCTGCGCCCGCTTCCACTTAGCCAGCGTGCCCGGGCAGACGTCCGGGCAGTGGGTGTACCCGAAGAAGTACACCACCACGTACCCCCGTTGTTCCGCGGTGCGGAACACCCTGCCCCGGTGGTCGCGGGCCACGAGGTCCGGCACGGGTCGGGGCGGATCCACCACCTCTGCCCGGAACCGCGGCGGGCCCTGACACGCCGCCACCGCCAGGCACGCTACCAACGGCACCACACCGCGCGCCATCCAATCCCCTCCCGAAAACGGACTGCTCCGGGCGATTCAGCTGCTCCTGGGAGGTGGGTCGGGCGGGCTCCGGAATGTCTCGTAGACCGCCAGGAAATTCCGGTTCCTGTGGGATCGGGAAGATGCAGGGACCGGAATCTTCGGAGAGGCCACCGCGGTCCCGACACCGCCCAGGAGATGGAGCACCGCGCCAGGAGCAGGTTCAAAGGCGCGGAGGCTCACCACCATAGGTTCATGCGCGTGGGAAGCCGGGAGGTGCGGACCGTGGAGATGGTGGTGGAGGGCCTGGTGTCGGGTTCCGGGATCCCCACCAAGGACCACGTGGGCGTGGTAGGGGTCGTGGCCATGGGGGTCCCATAGGGGCGGGAGCACCAACAGGCTCACCACGAGTACCCAGAGGCTCCGTCCCCACATACTCCGGGGACAGTGTAGCACGGGAAGGAGAGAGCTCCGAGCTATAGGCCGAGGTAGGCGGTTCGGATCAGCTCGCTATCCAGAAGTTCCTCCCGGGTTCCCTCCAGGACGATCCGCCCGTTCTCCATGACGTATGCCCGGTCCGCGGTCTCCAGGGCCTGCTGGACGCTCTGCTCCACCAACAGCACAGTCACGCCGCTTGCCCGCAGCTGCCGCACCAGCTGAAACACCTCGGCCACCACCCGAGGCGCGAGTCCCCAGGAGACCTCATCCAGGATGAGCAGCCGCGGGCGCGCCATGAGGGCACGGGCGATGGCCGTCATCTGTCGCTCTCCTCCGCTGAGGCTACGCACCAGTTGCCGCCGGCGATCCTTCAGCACGGGGAACAGCTGGAACACCCACTCCAGGCGATCCCGCCGGGCCTTCCACGCGGCAGGGGAAAACGCCCCCAGCTCCAGGTTCTCCAGCACCGTCATGTCCGGGAACAGACCACCCCCCTGCGGCACATACGCGATTCCCATCTCCGCGATCCGGTGCGGTTCCCGTCCCGTAATGGGCTCCCCCCGGAATGCGATCCGGCCCGCCGTGGGACGGAGGTGTCCCGTGATGGCATTCAGGAGGGTTGTCTTTCCCGCGCCGTTGGGGCCGAGGACGGCCACCACCTCTCCCTCGTCCACCCGAACGGACACCTCCCACACCACCTGTACCTTCCCGTACCCCGCGCACACGCGCTCCACGTCCAGCATCACGCACGCGCCCCGCTTCCAAGATAGACCTCCACGACCTCGGGGTGGCGCACCACCTCCTCCGGTCGTCCTTCCGCGATCTTCCGCCCCTGGTGCAGGACCAGGACCCGGTCACACGCCCGCATTACCGCCCGGAGCACGTGCTCGATGAGGACCACGGTCATGCCCTGCCCCTGCAACCGGCGGAGGAGGCTCACAGCCTCCTCCACCTCCCGGGCGGTGAGGCCTGCCATGAGCTCGTCCAGCAGGAGCACCCGGGGCTTTCCCGCGAGGGCCCTCGCCAGCTCCACCCGTTTCTGGTAGACGATCTGGAGATCCCCGGCAACCGCTCCTGCCAGGTCCTTCAATCCTACCATCTCTAGGGCCCACCACGCGTGACGTTCCGCTTCAGCCCGTGTCCGCCCCGACTCCGGGCCGAACCACGCACCCGCCAGCACGTTCTCGAACACCGTCATCCCGCGGAAGACCCGAACGGTCTGGAAGGTCCGGGCGATCCCCCGCCGGTAGATCTCATCGGGCCCGAGCCCCAGCAGGGGCCGCCCCTGAAACCACAGGCGTCCGTGGTCCGCGCGCACCGTCCCGGTCACCACGTTAAACAGGGTGGTCTTCCCGGCCCCGTTCGGGCCGATGATCCCCACCACCTCTCCCTCCTCCACCGCGAAGGAAACCCCCGCCAGGGCCACCAGACCCCCGAACCGCTTGACGAGGTTTTGTCCCTCCAGGAAGGCCATGGTCACCTCGGGGACCCGGTCCGATCCTGTCGGCTCCACGCCAGGACCTGCTCCCACCACCGTCCCGCGAGCACCGTGACCCCTCCGGGGCTGTACAGCATGACCGCCACCATCACGAGGCCGAACAGCAACATGTAGTGATAGGGCAGGCGGGTGATCAGGAAGTCCTCCAGCGCCACGAAGAGGAGGGCTCCCAGGGCCGCCCCGTACGGACGCCGGCTCCCGCTGAACACCGCGATGAGCACGGGGATGAAGGAGAGCTGCAGGTTGAAGGCGATGCGGGGGTCCACGTACGTCCAGCGGGTGGCCATGATGGCCCCGGCACACCCCATGAAGACCGCGCTCAAGCAGAAGCCCGCCACCTTGACCCATGTGGTGGGGATCCCGATGTGCGCCGCAGCCTCCTCGTCCTCTCCGATGCACCGCAGGGCCATTCCCAGCTTCGACCGCTGAACCAGCTCCCAGGTGGCAAACAGCAGCGCCACCAGCGCCAGCATGGCGTAGTAGATGGTCTCCTGCCCCACGGGCAGCACGATGCGTCCCACCCGACCGAAGAAGTGCGCCTCCCCCCACCGGGTGGCGGAGGTGGCCAGCTCCACCGCCCCCAACGTGAACATGCTGAAGTACGCCCCCCGCAACCGCAGGGTGACCACGCCCATGCCCGCCGCCACCGCGGCGCTGAGCAGGCCCCCCAGCAGGGCGGCCACCCAGAATCCCAGGGCGGTGCGCCACAGGACCGCGGCGTATACCCCGATCCCGAAGAACACCGCGGAGGCCAGGGAGACGTAGCCCGTGGAGCCCGCGAACAGGATCCAGCTCACCGTCAGCACCACATACATGCCCAGATTGCCCAGGAACACCAGGGTGTAGGCAGGCAGGTACAGGGGAGCACCCACCAGTCCCACCGCCAGGAGGGCCAGCCCTGCTCTCCGGAGGGCCAGGCCGCTCCGTACTAAGCTGCCAGCAAGCCCCTTGGTCTCCACCATAGCAGGACCACGAAGAAGAGGTAGTAGGCCACCACCGCGAGCCCCGGCTGCCAGTAGGTGACCGCGGTTCCCACCACCCCCAGCAGGATCCCTCCGAGCAGGCTGCCGGGGATGTTCCCCAGCCCTCCCAGCACCACCACGATGATGGCGATCACCGTGTACTCGAAGCCCATGACGGGATGGATGCTGTAGGTGATGCTGATGAGGGAACCCGCCGCGCCCGCGGCCCCTGTGCCCAGGGCAAAGCAGATGCCCAGGACATTCTGCACGTCCACGCCCACGCTGGCCGCTCCGGACCGATCCTGGGCCGCGGCTCGGATGGCTTTTCCGGTTCGCGTCCATTTCAACAGGGCGTAGAAGAGTCCTCCAAGCCCCACGGAGACCCCGAAGATAAGGATCCGGTTCACCGGAAGCACCAGTTCCCCCAACCGCACCGCGCCGGGCAGGTACGAATAGCTGCGTACGTCCGCCCCCCATGTCAGGATGATGAGGTTCTGAATCGCGAAGAGGATCCCGAAGGAGGTAAGCATGCATGCGGCTTCGAAGGCCTCCAGGGACCGCACGTGCCGCTGGAGTCGTGCGAAGATCAACCGATACAGGATCCACCCCAGGCCGAAGCTCAGCAACAGGGAGGTCACCAACCCCACGAAGGGGCTCATCCCCGCGGCGACGTACAGCCACCATGTGAGGAAGGCGCCGAGTGTGGTGAACTCCCCGTGGGCCACGTTCAGCACCCGGGCCACGCCGTACTGGAGGTTCAGCCCCAGGGACACGAGGCCGTAGATCCCGCCCAGCATGATCCCGCCGAAGACGATATCAAGAACCCGATTCAGATCCATGTCCCGCGCTCAAGGGAGCTCTCTTCACAGGAAGGGCGGGGCCGGCATCGGCTCGAGGCCGGCCCCGCCCTCCGAGACGTCCTGAAAACCGCCGCGATACCGGTGGCGCTTAGCGCTTCTTCGGCCACGCCGGCTTCAGAATGGGTTTGGCCGTCCGGTTCCTGCCCGGATCCACCACCTCGAAGATTCCCTTCTGCCACTGCCCGATCTGCCCCAGGTGCCCTCGGAACTGCCGATCCCGATCGTACTTGAAGGGCCCGACCACAGTGTTGAAGGTCCGCGTGGCCAGAACCTCCCGGATCCGGGGGTTGTCGAGGGTTCCCGCGGCCTCAATGGCCTGCTGCAGGTGCTCCAGGGAAGCGTAGTAGTACAGCTGGCCCCACCAGTCCGGCGGCTCCGTGTTGAAGTGCTTCTTGTACAACTCGACGAAGCGGCGGGCACCCGGACCGCTTTTCGGGCTCCACGCACCGCTCCCCATCATCCCTTCCGCCACGTCCACGCCAAAGGCATTCCGGAAGGCACTGAGGTTCACGCCTACGGAGATGTACATGGCCTTGAAGTTCGCATCCAGCTCCATGGCCTGACGGACCATCAGGAACCCCTGATCGGGGTACGCGAACGCTACAAAGGCATCCGCCTTTGCCGCAGTGGCTTCCTTCAGCAGCGGGGTGGCGTCCTTGATGTCCATGGGGAAGCTCTTCACGAAGGCCACCTGCAATCCCGCCTTCCGGAACTCCGGGAGGGCCACGTCCTTATACTCCACCCCGTGCAGATCCTCGTGGTGGACGACGGCCACCGTGCGAAGCCCGAGCTCCTTCAAAACGGCGGCCAGAACCGGCATCTGGCTGCGGGAGTAGTTCAGGACCTGGAAGAAGTAGGGCAGGTTCGGCATGATCTCTTCCAGCTTGGCCGCTCCCCCGGGACCTCCGATGAGGACCTTCCGGTACTTATTCGCGATGGGGGCTGCCGCGTATAGGAATCCCGTGCTGATGGGCGGGAAGACGATGTCCACCCGGTCCTCCAGGATCAGCTTCTCCAGAAGCCGGGTGGCGGTCCCCAGGTCGGACTTGTCGTCGTACTTGATGAACCGGATGGGAAGACGCCGGCCGAACTCCGAGACCTGGATCCCTCCCCGAGCGTTCACCTCCTTCACCCACATGTCGTACACGGGCCCGATGGTGGCGTTGGTGATAGGAGCGAGTGGCCCGGAGAGCGCGAAGGCAACGCCCACGAGAATGGCTTCCTTCCGAGGAGCCGTCCATCCCGACGCGACCCCCAGGGCAAGGCATCCCGCGATAGCCAGAACTAGACCAGTCCACCACAGTTTCCGAGATCGCATTCCGACCACCCCCTCTAGATTTCTTCTGATTCCCCAAGAATCCACAGCGACGCTCGTTTTCCTTCGCGAACCGTCTCCCACCTCCTCTCCGAAGCCTTGTGCTTGTTGCTTTTGCCCTTACTGGAACCGCGTGATCACCGTGAACCCCAGGGTGCGGAACTCCGTCATGGCCTGCAGGACCTCGTTCACCTCCTCCAGGGAAACCGTCCGCCCCACCAGGCTTCTCGGATTCAGCTTGCCCTGCTCCACGAGGCCTAGCAGGCCCGCGTACTGGGGGTGGGGGTTCCCCACGCTCCCGTAGAACTCCAGCTCCATCCCCACCATCATGTCCGTGGGGAGGGACACCACCCCTTGTTCAGCCTGCGTGGTGAGCCCCACCTGCACGTGGCGACCTCCCTTGCGCAGGCTGAAGATGGAATTCTGGATGGTCTCCCGGATCCCCAGGGCGTCCACGGAGAGGTGTGCCCCCCCGCCCGTGATCTGTTTGACCGCCTCCGGCACGTTCTCCTTGCGAGCATTCACGGTGGCAACCGCGCCCTCCTGGCGGGCCCGCGCCAGCTTCTCCTCGTCCACGTCCACGGCCACCACCCGGGCGCCTGCGGCATTCGCGATCTGCACCGCGCTCAGCCCCACTCCCCCAACCCCGTGCACCACTACCCACTCCCCCGCCTGCACCCGACCCCGGTGCAGCACCGCGTGGTAGGCGGTCATGTACCGGCATCCCAGGGCGGCCGCGGCCACGAAGTCCACCGCGTCCGGTAGCCGGATGAGATTGAAGTCCGCGTTGGGGATGCGGACATACTGGGCATAGCCTCCGTCGAAGGAAAATCCTACCATCTGCAGGTTGTCGCAGAGGTTCGGCCGTCCGCTGAGGCAATAGGGGCAGTACGAGCAGCCGAGGTGGAAGGGAACCGTCACCCGTTCCCCCACCTTCGTCCGCCGCACCTCCGAGCCGACCTCCACCACCTCTCCCGCCAGCTCATGCCCCAGCGTGAGGGGGAGTTGAGGTCGGAAGCCGATCCACGTCCAATCTCCCATCCACGCGTGCCAGTCGCTGCGGCAGATCCCGCACGCCTCCACCCGGAGCACGGCGTCCTGCGGTCCGGGACGCGGATCCGCAACCTCCTGGACCACCAGCGGCTTACGATGCTCCACCATCTGCGCCGCCCTCATCCGGAATCCCTCCCCGCAAAGTCCGGCTTTGAAAACGGGCTCTCCCTCAATCCGGGGGAGGAGTATTCGAGGATCCCGTTTCCCTTTCCTTCCCGACAGGCAAAAAGGGAATCCGAGAAAACCTGAAAAGCGTATTGTCTAGACAGCGCATGGAGACCTGAGGTCAACCTCGGGGATTGCCTGAGAACATCCGGGGGGATTCTCTCGTACCACCCGGTGAGAGCGAACCGGGAGGGCCGTATGCGGGCCTTTCTCATCCTGTCCATGGCGGTGCTGGCCACCGTGGGTCCTGCTCACGTGGTGCGGATGGGGGACGTAGAGGTGGGGGTTTCGACGGATCGGGCACGGTACGTGCCGGGGGAGCCCGTCCAGATGGTGCTCCAGGTACGCAACCGCGGGTTCCGGGCGATGACCTTTACGTTCGGTACCAGTCAGCGATACGACTTCCGGGTCCTCCGGCTGGACGGGACCACGATCTGGCAGTGGTCCCACGACAGAATGTTCGCCCAGGTGGTGGGGAGCTTGGTGCTCCAACCCGGCTCGGAGATCCGTTTTGAGGAAACGTGGACGCAGGTAGACAACGCAGGGCAGCCCGTGCCTCCGGGCCGGTACGTGGTGGAAGCCATCTTTCCCCCGCGCACCTTCCCCAGAGGAGCACCTCCGGTGCTGCTTCCCCGGGTCACCATCGAGATCCTTCCCCCCGACCTCCGGGGCGGGGCGACCGTCCCAGGTCCAGGCGAACCCTTCCGGAAGGTGTTCGTGCCGGGCATGATCCGCGTACGGTTCTTCCCGTGGGCGACGGCAGAGCAGATCGAGCGGCTGCTGCGGGATCTGGGTCTCCGAGTGGCCTCGGTGGAAGCGGACGGCCGAACCTACGTGCTGCGGGCTCCGCGGCCGCATCAGATCGCGGAGAAGGTAGCGGCCCTGAACCGGGCGGCCATCGTGGAGTGGGCGGTGCCCCACTACGTACTCGTACCCCGGCGGGAGGTTCCCGACCGGGGCCCGCACCGGCGCTAGAACCGGAAGGCGTCCTGCAGGACTTCCACCCGTACGGGACGTCCCTCCGGATCGAGGTGCACCGCCACCACATCGAACCGGCAGGGGCGGTTCACAAACCCCTTCCGCTGCAGGTAGGCGAGGGCGAGCCGACCGAGCTGCTTTTGCTTGCGCGGGGTGACCGCCTCAAACGGATGCCCATGTGCTGTCCCCGACCGGGCCTTCACCTCCACGAACACCACGACCCCCGCCTGCTCGCACACCAGGTCCAGCTCCCCGAAGGGGAACCGGACGTTGCGGTCGAGGAGGCGGTACCCCTTGCGCCGCAGAAGGTCTGCCGCCGCCTCTTCTGCCCCCGCGCCGATCCGTCTCCGGTTCATCCCGGCAATTCAACGTGGCAAGCCGGCTCAACTGCGCGCGCCTCAGCCCCTGAGGGGACGGAAGGAGCGGCGGTGGGCGGGGCAGGGACCCAGGCGCGCGAGGGCCTGGAGGTGTTCCGGGGTGGGGTATCCCTTGTGCCGGGCGAACCCGTAGCCGGGGTAGCGGGCATCCAGCTCCCGCATCAGGCGATCCCGTTCCACCTTAGCCAGGATGCTGGCCGCGGCGATGAGGGCCACGCGGGCATCCCCGTCCACCACGGGCCGCTGAGGGAGTTCCAGCGGAATACGCCAGGGTCCATCCACGAGCACGAGGTGCGGGTGCTGGGGGAGGGCGGCCACCGCTCGGAGTTGTGCCAGGCGGGAGGCGACCCGGATGTTCAGGGCATCAATCTCCTCCACCGTGGCCATGCCCAGGGCCCAGGCCACCGCTTCCTGCCGGATGCGTGCGGCCAGGGCCTCCCGCTGAGCTTCGGAAAGCCGCTTGCTGTCCTGGAGTCCCGGAATCCGGAGGGGCCGGTCCCCCAGCACCACGGCGGCCACCACGGGGCCCGCCAGGGGGCCGCAGCCCGCCTCGTCCACGCCCGCGAGGAGTCGGTATCCCCGGCGGCGCAGATCCCGCTCCAGCCGGCCGAGGTCCCGAGTCAGCGCACGAGGCCCACGCGGTGCGGCGGCCAGTAGATCACCAGGGCCCGGCCCACCACGTTCCGCACGGGCACGAGGCCGAAGAACCGGCTGTCCTCGCTGTTGCACCGGTTGTCCCCCAGCACGAAGAGGTGCCCTTCGGTTACCGTCTTAGGACCGTAGCTCTGGGCGCAGCCCTGGTCCCCGTTCGCGGGGGTGAGTTCAGGGTGGGGCTTCCCGTTGACGTACACCACCCCCTGTCGCAGCTCCACTCGGTCGCCCGGCACTCCCACCACCCGTTTCACGAAGTCCTTCCCGGGATTGAGGGGGTAGCGGAAGACGATCACGTCCCCCCGCTGGATGGGGGCGATGCGGTAGTAGAACTTCGCCACCAGAATGCGGTCGCCGATCTGGAGGGTGGGCTCCATGGAGCCCGAGGGGATGAAGAAGGCCTGGGCCACGAAGGTGATGATGAAGAAGGCGAGGACCACCGCGAACAGGGCCGCATCGAGGGTCTCGAGGATCGCGTGGCGCACCTTCTGCGGGAAGAAGACGAGATCCCGGAGGGCATGCCGCAACACCACCAGGGCCGCGGCCACGAGAAGGATCAGAACCGGGATGCTCATCTCGTTGCGGATCAGGGCCAACTGCACGGCCGCTCCGCGCTACCGCTTCTCCTTGATGCGGGTTGCCTTGCCCACCTTCTCCCGCAGATAGTACAGCTTGGCCCGCCGTACCTGCCCGCGGCGCACCACCTCGATGCGCACAATGTTGGGGGAGTGCAGGGGGAAGATCCGCTCCACGCCCACCCCGTGGGAGATCCGACGCACCGTGAAGGTCTCCCGCACCCCCCCGCCCCGACGGGCGATCACCACTCCCTCGAACACCTGGACCCGTTCTCGCCCGCCCTCCCGCACCCGGGTGTGCACGCGCACGGTGTCGCCCGGCGCGAACTCCGGGATCTCGGGCTTCCGGTGAGGCTGCTCTACCAGCTGCATCTTGTCCATGGCTACGGCCTCCACGTGCTTTCGATTATACCCGGATCCCCAACTCCTCCTCGATCTCCCGCAACAGCACCTGGTCCTCGGGCGTGAGCGCCGCGGTGCGCAGCAGGTCGGGCCGCCGCAACAGGGTGCGCCGCAGGGCTTCCTTCCGCCGCCACCGGGCGATGGCCGCGTGGTTGCCCCTCAGGAGTACCTCCGGCACCCGCATTCCCCGGAACTCCGCGGGCCGGGTGTAGTGGGGATGGTCCAGGAGCCCCGTGGTGAAGGATTCCTCCCGCACGGATCCCTCGTCCCCCACCACTCCCGGGACCAGCCGGGCGGTGGCGTCCACGATGACCATGGCCGCGAGCTCCCCGCCCGTGAGCACGTAGTCCCCGATGGACACCTCCTCTGCCGGCAGTCCCACCACCACCCGCTCGTCCACGCCCTCGTACCGGCCGCACAGGATCACCAGGTGCCCCTCCTGACTCAGCTCCTGGGCCATCCGCTGGTCGAAGCGTCGGCCCTGGGGGGAGGTGAAGAGGATGCGGCCCCGATCCCCCGCGTCCCGCTCGATGGCCTCCACCGCGGCGAAGAAGGGTTCTGGCTTCATCACCATCCCCGGCCCGCCCCCATAAGGGTAGTCGTCCACGGTGCGGTGCCGGTCCGTGGCGAAGTCCCGCAGGTTCCACACCCTGATCTGCACCACTCCCCGCTCCTGGGCCCGTCCCAGGACGCCCACCCGGAGGGGCAGGAAGATCTCGGGGAAGATGGTCACGATGTCCACCCGCATCCTCAGTCCACCAGCCCGGGCAGAAGTCGCACCACCATGCACCGCTCTTCCAGGTTTACCTCCTGGACGACGTCCTCGATGGCAGGGAGGAGGATCTCCCGGTCCCCCGCCACCACGTACACATCATTGGCCCCCGTACGGAGCACCTCCCGCACCCGGCCCAGCACCTTCCCCTCCGGAGTCCGCACCTCCAGGCCCAGGATGTCCGCCACGTAGTACGTGCCCTCCGGAAGGGGGGGTGCTTCCTCCTGGGGGATACGCAGCTCCCGGCCCCGAAGAGCCTCCGCAGCCTCCCGACCCTCCACCCCCCGAAGTCTCACCAGGAAGAACCGGCCGTGCGGCCGGACGGATTCCACCTCGTAGGGTACCTCGCCCTCCGGACCCGCTACAAAGACCCGCCGCAGGGTCTGGAACCGGTCCGGGAAGTCCGTGTCGGGCAGGACCCGAACCTCCCCCCGGAGGCCGTGGGGGCGTGTGATGGTGCCGATGCGCAGCTTCCGCATCCCGTCACAGGCGGATCTCCATCACGATGCCGTCCTTCACCAGGATCTCCGCCCGGCTCAGCTTCCTGAAGAGGTTGTCGCCCACCCGGACTTCCACTTGGGCGTCCACGGTGGCTTGCGGGAACTCGGTGTTGAGCTCCAGCCGCTCCGCCTCCCGCAGCCGCTCCAGGAGCTCCGCCCGCAGGGCCTCCTGACGGGACCGCTCCACCTCCAGCTGCTGCCGCACCGCCCGGTTCTGGGGGGTGATCTGCCGTTCCAGCTCCAGGCGGCGGATCTGGGAGTCGACGCGGGCGATGAGATCCTCCACCCCCCGCAGGGCCTCCTGCAGATCCCGCTTGTAGTTCTCCTTGAAGGTCTCCGTGACGATGGCCTTCACCACCACGGGTCGGATCAGGGTAATGGAGTTCATGGCCGCTTCTCCTCCGCGATCTCCACCTGTACGGTTCCTGCTCCTCGGGCGGCCACCCGGGCCAAGGTCCGCAGAGCCTGGATCACCCGTCCCTGGCGCCCGATGACCTTTCCCCGATCCTCGGGGGCCACGTGCACCCGCAGCACGGGCCCCTCCGCCTCCTCCACCCGGACGGCCTCCGGGTGATCCACCAGCCCCCGCACCACGTACTCCACAAGCCCCCGCACATCCCCTCCGGAGGGTGTCGTGCGTGTCGTTGCCATGGCTAGCTTGCCTTGCGGCGCCTCTGCTCCTGCCACAGGCGCCAGACCCCGGCCTTCTCCAGCAGCACCCGGGCCGCGTCCGAGGGCTGGGCACCCTTGGAGAGCCACTCCAGGGCCTTCTCCGCGTTCACGTGGATGGTGCTGGGCTCCGTGCGGGGGTTGTAGTAGCCGATGGCCTCGATGTACCTGCCGTTGCGGGGCGCGCGGCTGTCCGTCACCACCAGACGGAAGAACGGCTCGTGCCGCTTGCCCATGCGCATGAGACGGATCTTCACCGCCACCTTCTCCCTCCCTCCAGGTGTTTGCCTTCAGAACGGCCACTTCCACTTGCCCATCCGGCGGCCCGCGGATTCCAGCTGCCGGATCATGCGTCTGGTCTCCTCGAACTGCCGGAGGAGCCGGTTCACGTCCTGCACCGTGGTCCCGCTCCCCCGGGCGATGCGGCGCTTACGGCTGCTGTTGAGAATGGAGGGATCGCGCCGCTCCTGTGGGGTCATGGAGTTGAGGATGGCCTCGAACCGCACCATCTCCCGCTCCTCCAGCTCCTCCCGCAATCCCCGCATCTGCGCGAACCCCGGAATCATCTCCAGCAGATTGCGGAGCGGCCCCATCTTCCGCACCTCCTGGAGCTGCTGGCGGAAGTCCTCTAGGGTGAACTCCGCCCGCCGGAGCTTGCGCTGGAGATCTGCCGCCCGCTCCGCGCTGATGGCCTCCTGGGCCCGCTCGATGAGGGTGAGCACATCGCCCATCCCTAGGATCCGGGAGGCCATGCGGTCGGGGTAGAAGGGTTCCAGGGCCTCGACCTTCTCGCCCGTACCCACGAACAGAATCGGTTTCCCGGTAACGGAGACCACGGAGAGGGCGGCTCCGCCCCGGGCATCGCCATCCAGCTTCGTGAGGATGATCCCGTCAATCCCGATCCGCGCGTTGAACTGCTGGGCCACGGCCAGGGCCTCCTGCCCCGTCATGGCATCCACCACCAGGAGGGTGTGGTGCGGGCTCGCCGCCTCCCGCACCCGGCGCAGCTCCTGCATCATCGCCTCGTCCACGTGCAGCCGACCCGCGGTGTCCACCAGCACCCAGTCGTGTCCCTCCCGGCGGGCATGCTCCACGGCCCTTCGGACGACCTCCACGGGGTCCTGGGTCTGCAGGGTGAACACGGGAACTCCCGCGGACCCGCCCACCACCTCCAACTGCTTCACGGCAGCGGGCCGCTGCAGGTCCGCGGCCACGAGCAAGGGACGGCGCCCCTTTCTGCGGAGGTAATTCCCCAGCTTGGCCACCTGTGTGGTCTTGCCGCTACCCTGGAGGCCGCAGAGGAGGACCACGGTGGGGGGACGGGGGGCCGGGCGGAGCTCCCGGTGCTCCCCGCCCAGCAGCTGCACCAGCTCCTCGTACACGATCTGGATCACCTGCTGGGCCGGGTTCAGGTCCCTCCACACCTCTCGGCCCACGGCCTTGTCCCGGGCGCGGGTCACGAAATCCCGGACCACCTGGACGTGCACATCCGCCTCCAGCAGGGCCCGCCGCACCTCCCGGAGCGCGGCGTCCACGTCCTCCGCCCGCAGAACTCCGCGGCCGGAAACCCGGCGAAAGGCCTCCTGCAGTCGATCCCGCAGGTTCTCAAACACGGCCGTCCTCCCTCACGGCCCGGTACACCCGGTATCCGCCGCCCCGCTCCACCTCCACCACCCCCCCGAACACCTCTCCGATGAGACGGCCCAGGGTGCGGGCGCCCTGGGCGGTGCGGGCCACGAGGTAAAACCGTCCCCCCGGCTTGAGGTGCTTCCGAGCGCCCTCGATGAGGGCTCGGACCACCGCGCGGCCCGCCCGGATGGGTGGGTTCGTGGCGATCAGGTCGAACGTGCGGCTTCCCACGGGTTTGTAGAGATCGCCCTGCAGGACCTCCACGTTGTGGATGCCGTTCCGCAGGGCGTTACGGCGGGCGAGCGCCACCGCCCGTTCGTTGACGTCCACCAGGACCGCGTGCCCCCGGGGCGCCTGGGCCGCAGCCACGAGGCCGATCACCCCGTAGCCACATCCCACATCCAGGATCTCGTCCTCCGGCCGCACCTCCAGGGCCTCCAGCAGCAGCCGGGTTCCCCGATCCACAGAGCCGTGACTGAACACGCCCCGGTCCGTCTCGAACACGAAAAGCCGGCTCCCGAACCACAGACGCACCTCCCGGGGCCGGGATCGGACCATGGGGGTAGGGACGAAGTAGTGCTCCCTCACAGAAGGTCCCGCACCCGCTGGATGCACGCGAGCAGGCGCTCCACCCGGGTGCTCGCTCCGAGGGCCCGCACCTCCTCCTCCAGCCGGTCCAGCTGCCGCAGGGCCTGCACCTTCCGGCGCTCCGCGCTCCGCGCCTGGCTCGCGAGCCCCAACACATCCTCGTACCGGTACAGGTCCGCCAGCGACCGCCGCAGGCTGTCGTGGATGGCCTGTCGGGTGACCCCGAAGTGCTCCGCGATCTCCGCCAGGGACATGTCCTCGTGGAAGTACATGCGAACCAGCTGCTGCTGGCGCGGCGTGAGCAGCCGTGCGTACAGATCGAAGAGGCGGATCACCGTGAACCGATCCGCCAGCACCCGTTCCATTTCCCTTCCTCACCGCCCACCTGTAAAGGAAAACTCCTTTACAGTAGGGTAGCACAGATCCTTCGGAGGCTCAAGCCTCCGGGAGGAGGGCTTCCACGAAGGCCTCGGGGTCGAAGGGGCTCAGGTCCTCCATCCGCTCGCCCGTACCCACCAGCTTCACGGGGATGCCGAGCTCCCGCCGGATGGCCAGCACCACTCCCCCCTTGGCGGAGCTGTCCAGCTTGGCGAGCACGATGCCGCTGGCGCCCGCCGCCTCCCGGAAGAGGTGCGCCTGCGCGAGGGCATTCTGGCCCGTGGTGGCGTCCAGGACGAGCAAAGCCTCCACGGTCCCTCCGGGCAGTTGCCGATCCACCACCCTCCGGATTTTCCGCAGCTCCTCCATGAGGTTGCTCTTGGTGTGCAACCTCCCCGCGGTATCCACCAGCAGCACATCGTAGCTCCGGGCCCGCAGGGCCTGCAGGGCGTCGAAGACCACCGCACCGGGATCCGATCCCTCCCGGTGCCGCACCACGGGAACCCCCGCACGCCGGGCCCAGGCTTCCAGCTGGTCTACGGCCGCGGCCCGGAAGGTGTCCGCGGCGGCCACCAGCACCCGTCGGCCCTCCCGGGTCAGGTGGTAGGCCAGTTTGCCTACGGTGGTGGTCTTTCCGGAACCGTTCACCCCTAGGACCAGTACCACCGCGGGCGGCGGGTCTACCCGCAAGGGCTCCGGTTCTCCCAACCGATCCAGGAGGATGGCCCGGAGGGCCCGACGCAGGTCCTCGGGTCGGTGGAGACCTGAGAGAGCCTGTCGCCGCATCTCCCGGGTGATCTCCTCCGCCGTATCCGGTCCCACGTCCGCGCGGAGGAGGGCCTCCTCGAGATCCTCGAAGAAGCGTTCGTCCGGGGGTTTGGCGAACAGGACCTCCAGGTGCTCCGCGAGGGCCTGCCGGGTCCGCCGGAGGCTTTCCTGTAACCGTTGCACAAACCCGATCCGCCTCTCCACAGCCGCCCGATTCTACCACACCTCTCCGGGCTCCCCGAACCCGTATGTTCCGGGAAACCTGCGGCAGAGCACCCGCACCAGCAGCGACGCTGGGAGCCCCACCACGTTCCAGTAGTCCCCCTCGATGCGCTCCACCAGGGCCGCTCCCCGGCCCTGGATGGCGTATCCCCCTGCTCGCCCTTCCCACTCCCCCGTGGCCACGTACGCCTCGATTTCCCGCGGCCCCAGGGGCCGAAAGGTGACATAGGTGACCTCGTGGTGCAGCTCCTCCCACTCCGGAGTCCCCAGGTACAGGCCGGAGATCACCAGGTGCGTGCGGCCCGCGAGTGCCCGCAGCATCCGCCCCGCCTCCTCCGGCGTGGCGGGTTTACCGAAGACACGGCCCTCCAGCACCACCGTGGTGTCCACGCCCAGCACCGGACGTCCCCGGGCCTGCGGGAACACCGATCGGGCCTTCCCCCGGGCCTGTTCCCGCACCATGGCCACAGGATCCGGGCCGCAGTCCCTTTCCTCGTATCGAGGAGGGATCACCACGAAGGGGATGCCCAGCTGCCGGAGGATGGACCGGCGCTGGGGCGAGGTGGAGGCCAGCACGATCCGCGGCCTACGAGGGGAAGCACTCCGGCTCGGGCTCACAGTTCCCTAGTGTACCGAGTGCAGGGGTTGCGGGGACCGCGCATCATGGAAGGGGCGGCCTTCATAGCCGAAACTCAGGTAAAAGGAGGTGATGGTATGGCCACGCGGACGGTTGTGAGGGACGCCGCGGCCAATTGCTACCGGGAGCTCCTGCGGATCCAGAAGGAGCTGCAGAACCTGGGGGAGTACCCGAGCACCAAGGATGTGGTGAAGCACCTCCAGGCCCTTGTGGAGGCCCTCCAGCGGTTCATGCGGGAGGCAGGGGACTGAAGCGGTGGGGCGGGCTGCAGGAGTCTTATCTCCTGCGGCCCGCCCGGAATCCCGGTCTCGTTCCCTCGACCCTACGGCAGGGACGGGGGCCGCGGGAGGGACGGCGGAGCGGAGGGCGGCGTGTAGGGACCGCCGGAGGTGAGATCCACCCGCGCCTCCCCCCGCTCCTCCCCGACGCGCACGGGCACCACCAGGGCCTCCGGCCACCGGCTGGACTTCTTCTCGAAGGCCAGCACGCCCTGGACCCGACCCTGCGCGGGGACCTCTTCCGGGAGCGTAGAGCGCAGGAAGCGGACGCGGACCTCCCCATCCGGTCCCACCAACACCGCGTTCATGCTCTGGACTCCGGCCGGCCGCTCCCCCCGGTTCTCCACGAGGAGGTGGAGGTTCCAGGCGTCCCGGAGCTCCACCAGCCGCTCCGGCACCAGCACCACGGGCCCCACTTCGTACCGGATCCGGAAGTGCCGGACCCGCAGGGGCAACCCCCGCGCCCCGAACTCCTCGTAGGCCCGCTGCACCGCCGCCACCCGGTCCAGGAACCCAGGGTGGGTGCCCGTCCAGTGGGTGCGCTCCTGTCGGCGGCCCGTCACCTCGTTGAACCACGAGAGGGTACGGGACGCCGCCTGCGGATCGAATCCCGCCTCCACCAGCATCCGCAGGGCCTCCCGGTCCGCCTCCAGCTCCAGCTCCCGGGAAAACCCCAGGGTGGAGAGCTGCACCAGGAGCCCCACCACGTCCCCCGCCGCACGGCTTCCCGTGAGGATGGCCACGAGGATGCTGGCGAGCTGGCCCGCCTGGGCCCGAGCCACGTGCTGGGCCACGTGGCGGCGGGCGATGTGGGCGATCTCGTGCGCGAGAACGAACGCCCAGGCGTCCACCTCCGGACGCAGGTGCACCAATCCCGCGGTGACGAAGAGCCACCCCGGGGTGCTCGCGGCATTGGGAACCGTATGGTTGAGGATGCCTACCTGATAGGGGATCCCGGGGCGCCCCGAGAAGGGCAGCAGACGATCCCGCAACCCGCTCAGGAACCCCAGCCACTCTGCATCGCCCACCAGCCCGTACTCCGCGATGAGCTGGGCTGCCACCGTCCGTCCGATGGCCAGCTCCTGGGACTCCGGGATGCTCGGCTGGGCTGAGGCCGGGGTGGCCACGAGCACCAAGGCCAGGACCACGCTCACCCGCCTCAGGACCTCTCGAGGACTCGGCCATGCGCGCCCCATGCCGCACCTCCCTCTCACGCATGCTCCCAGACTCCCCAAGCCCCTCCGAGCCCATCGTCCTGGACATCCGCCCGGCGGTTTCGTGGAAAGTCACCTCCCGGTCGCGGAGAGGGCGGCCCAGGCGTCCACGATGCCATATCCGTACGCCCCGGGCCCCATCGTGAAGCTGCCACACGAGCCCGGGCGGTCCCAGTCGGGTCTCGGATATTCCGGGCAAGGGGCAAACGCGGTGGCCTGCAGCAGGGACTGCACGCGGGCGGGGGAGAGTCCCGGGTTCCGGGAAAGCATAAGGGCCGACAGCCCCGCCACGTGCGGCGCGGCCATGCTGGTCCCCTGCAGGAACCCGTAGGACCCCTGAGCCGTGGGGAGGGTGGAGTAGACGGTGGTGCCCGGGGCCGCCAGGGTGACCCACCGGCCCGAGGAGGAGAAGGAGGCGATGCGGTCGGTAGGGGTGGTGGCTCCCACCGCGACGACGCCCGGGACGACCTCCGCGAAGGCCGCGGGGTACACCCTGGGGTTGCCGGCGTCGTAGAGGTTGCCCGCGGCGAACACCACGAACACCCCGGAGGCCACCACCGCCCGCAGGGCATCCAGCTCCAGCGCGGAGTACGCCACCCCGCCCCACGAGCCGTTCAGCACCGCGGCCCCGTGCTCCGCCGCGCACAGGATCCCGCTCACCACGGTGAAGGTGGTGCCTCCCAAGGGCCCCAGCGCGCGGATCGGCAGGACCCTCGCCCGAGGGGCCACGCCCACGATCCCAAGCCCGTCTGCACCCGCGGCCACAATCCCCGCCACGTGGGTCCCGTGCCCCCCGGAATCCCCTGGATCGAAGTCCCCGTCCACGGTGTCCGTAGGGCATCCCTCCCGGGGGAGCACGAGCCGGCCCGCGAACTCCGGGTGCGAGAGATCTACCCCCTCGTCCACCACCGCCACCACCACGCCCTCCCCGTCTGAGATCCGCCAGGCCTGAGGAGCCCGGATCCGCCAGAGGTTCCACTGCCAGGAAGCGTTCCGCTCCGCATCCGTACACCGGGAGACTTCACCGTTGAGCCGCCGCACCTCGAAGGCCGGATCGCACTCCCGCAGTTTGGGGTCCGCGAGGCCGGCCCAATCTAGTTCACCGCTTTGGTGCACCCGCAGATCCCCAGGCAGGAGGGTCTGGCTCTCCACCCGGCGCACCCGGTAGTTGTACTCCGCGTACGCCACCTCTGGTCGCTGCCGGAACCGTTCGATGTACGCGGCCTCTTCCCCCACCGGTACCCGGACCAAGGCGAGGTGGTAGGTGCCAATTGGGAGGCGAAACCGGGCGGTTCGCACCACGGACGCACCCCGCACCACGGCCTGGCCTGCCAACCCGGAACCGAAGTGGTACCTGACGAGGATCTCTCCAGGAACGATCTCCGAGATAGGGCTGGAGGGCCGCGGGATCGGTCCGGATCCGCACGCGACCAGCAGGAGCACGGCTCCCACGATTCCCAAGCGGATGAGCGATTTCCTCACGGCACCCAGAACCCCCCCGGTGCACTTACCGCCTCCCGCACCGCCCGGGAAGCAGGCGCGGCACCCTTGAGGAGCAGCTGCCCAGGGTCGCGGGTCACCCACGCGGTGCGCAGGGTGCGGAGGGCATCCCCGAGGGCCCGTACGTCCCTCCCCGGGATCTTGAGAGAACCCAGACCCCGGAGGGCTTCCAGAAGAGGAGGCCTCCGGCCGGCCGCGGCGAGATCCGCAGGTCGGGCCGCATCGCTTGCGAACACAAACACCCGGTACGACCCCGGTGGGAGGTCCAGGGGGAGGGCGGCGGCGCTCCCCTCCCCGCCCAGGATCCCCGTCCACACCTCCGAGGAGGAGGCATCGAGGACTACCGCCGCGTGTACCGTGGCGCCGAGGCTCGGCGTCCAGAAGAACGAGGGGCGGCCTCGGTCCTCGACCCGGAGGATCCGGGGTGGCCGGAGATGGCCTACCCGCAGGGGCTGCCCCGGAATCCGGAACACCTGGGTGGCCGCCACCTCCGGTTGGGTTTGGGCCCGGCCGTCCAGCACGAAACTCGTGGCCACGAAGTACCGGGACTCCGCCTCCTGGATCTGCGGCACCGGGATGGACTGGACGGGCAGGGCTGTACCAACCGGGAGGGGGCCGTTTGCGGCCTCCGCGAGTTCCAGGAGGTCACCCGCGGGGCCGGTGTACAACTGCACGAAGGTGTAGATCACGCCACCCGGCCCGTAGCTGGCCGCAAGGCTCAGGGTGGTGTCGTCGTAGTGGACCGGGAGAGCCCCCGTGGAGGGGACCAGCAGCACCCGGCCCAGGTCCGTGGGCCGAGAGCTCAGGGCGTCCACCGCGGGCAGGAAGGCGTAGGCGGTGTAGTATGCGATGAGTCCGTCAGCGCTCACGCCGTCGTAGTTGCCCGCGAAGAAGGGGAAGGTACGCCCGAGCATCTGCCCGCCCAGGAAGGCTTGGATCTCGAACCTCCCGTCCGGTCCCGCCACCGTGGAGTAGCAGCGGGGGCAGGTGGCGGACTGAAACCGGTAAGCCCCCCACCAGACGAACCCCACGGTTCCCGGCTCCCCCGGGGTTTTACCAGGCGGCACAGACCCGGACTGCGATGAGCCCTCGGGGTCCAACAGGGTGCCGGTCACAGCGGAAAGGGGGCGGTTCCCGGTCCCGCGGGGAGAACTTCCCACAGGCCTGCGCAAGGGCAGATAGAACCGCAGCATCAAACCCGTCTCCGTCGCGGAGACGCCGTACAGGGATCGGGCGGCCGCTACGCCCGGGGGAGGGAGCACGTGGAGGGTGAAGGAGCCCGTGGGGGTCCGGCCCGTGCGGAAAAGGCCGTTCTGATCCGTGGTGACCGTAACGACCTCGCCTCCGGATTCATAGCGCACCGGGATTCCGGGAAGGGGCTCTCCCGAGAAGTTCCCGTCCCCTCCGATTCCCGCGAAGACGTAGCCGGACAGGCCTCCCACGAGGTCCGGAGAGGAGGCTCCTCCCCCGCACGCAGAGGAGGCGATCAGAATTGCCAGGGTCCAGAGGATGCTCCGACGCTGCACCGCTCCATTTTCCCGCGTCCGACGAATTTCCACAGCGTCCGCTCCCAAGGAGGAGAAACCATCCACCTCTCCCCCAGGACGGGCGCTCCCCTCCAGAGGTCTATTGAGGCGTTCCGGCCCCTCAGTCGTACTGGCTGACGACCACCTCTGTCAGGAGCACATAGAGCCTCCGCTCGATGTCTACATCGCCCATGTACACCGTAATCTGGCGGGATTGGCGGCCGAGCGTCACGGGATCCACAGGGTCCGAAAGAGCCCGCTGCCCGTCGACGAACACGTGGATCATGTCGTCCCGCCTCGCGATGGCCACCTGGCGAGTCCGGCCCCGCAGTTCTCCGACCACGTCCGGCAGCGGTTTGCCAGCCCAGAAACCGCGCCAGTTGTTCCGCCAGTCCAGCTCAAACACAAACGGGGACTCACGGCGTCCGAGGTACACCCGCAGCCGTGGTGCGACGCCCTGGCCCTCTAGCCGGACCGCGAACTCCAAGGCGAAGTCTCGGCTAGGCTCGAGGTCAGGCACGTCCCGTTCTACCCAGGTTTCCCCCCGCACTCCTGCGAGCCACGTCCTCCCCTCGAGCCGGACACACTCTACACTCCCCCCGGACACGCGCCAGCCCGGGGGACGCACCGTGCAGCCGGAGAAGGTCTCGCCGAGGATCACGCGGCTGCCCCGGTGAAAGCTCAGGCCGGGGCGCTCCAATCCCCCCGAAGCTGGGGTCGACGGAAGGGGTTGCGCTTCCCGGGACCGGCCCGGCTTCGGCCGGAGAGCCGGACGAGCCCGGGACACGAACTGGCCCACGGCTTCCAGGGTAACCTTCCCGATCAACTGCCCGTCGAAGTTGTGGACCGAGACATGCGTCCACCAGGGTCCGACCCACACCGATGCGGAGGTCTGCTGGCCTCGGGCCTGACCGTCCGGACGGGCCACCACCATCGCGGTCTCCGCGTCCACCACCACCCCTCGGAGCCGTACATTGGCCGTGATGGTGTACATGCAGCCCACGATGGGGAAACACCCGCCTGTGTGGTTCTGGTCCAGCTGTTCCACTTCGCCCATCACCACGTAGTCCGCGCCTGCCCGCAGAGCTGCCCGGCTCACATCGGCCACGTCCAGAATCCCTCGGAGATCCAGACGGGCCGCCTGCAGGGCCGAACGAGTCTCAGAACGCGACAGGACCCTCACCGTGCCCTCCTCCCGGAGGCGCGCGACGATCCGCTCGGTCACCACCTCGGAGGCCGCAGACCACCCGACTGCCACCGCGAAGTCCACCACCATCACGACCGGGCGACCATCCTGGGCGGGCACAGAGTGAGGCCACGCGGCCAGAACGAGCACTACAGCACCGCTCAGGGTCAGAAGCGCGTTCCGCACCTCCCTCACCTCCTCTTGCGAAGCCTGGGCTGCATCGGGAAAGCCCCCGGAGCAACTCCTGTACCATCCAAGATACTACGGGTAGCCTTTAGCCTCCTTGCGCCCACGGCCGTAGGGGACCGGTTCAGCTTGGCAGGGGGCTTATGGTTCCTTACCCTGGTCCTCAAGATGCTCACGGGGGAAGGACACCTGGCCTGTTCGGAGGGCAACGGGGAGATGCCCTTGGGTCGCAGGTTCTTCTCCTGGAAGGGATCGGCGGCCGTGTTCCTAGTCTGTCTAGCGATCCTGACCGCTCCTCGGGGATCCGGCGCCCGGACTTCTGAGCCGGGCTGTCAGCACCTGCGTTTGAGTCCCGCAGTAGGGCGCACGGGCGTACTGGGGACCTACGCGGAACTCGCCGCCACCTGTGGGATTGCAGACGGGGGGGTGCTGAGATTCGGGGTGCGGTACACGGAGTCCCGCATGGACCTCCGGCCCTACGCGGCGCTCCAGTACGTCTGGCCTCTCGGGGACACCACGGTGAGCCTGAACGTGGGGCTGCGGGAGCGGATCGGGGATTGGGAGGTAGACCGGCTCCCCGAAGTCACAGTCCGCTGGACACTGAACCCTCCCAGTCTCCTGCGCGGTGCCCTGGAGGTCACGTTCGGCCGGTTTTCAACCCACGCCGCGGGAGAGGGAGGCCGGGTGGGAGCTCGGCTCCGTCTCTCTAGCCGGACCATGCCGGTGCGTTCCGGGACCACATGGCTCACCCTGGACGCCGCCCACTACCGGTACGATCGGAGCCAGACTCAGACCTCCCTGCAGTGGACCGTCCACCTGCACCTCCCCCTCACCCGGGATCTGGGCTTCCAGCTCGGCTACCAGCATGTGGACGCCTTCGGCCTTAGCCCTCTCCGGTTCGACTCGGTCTCGCCCACGCGGGTCTGGAGCGGCTACCTCCTCGGTCCCGTAGGTCAGCGCGGCACCTGGTGGGCTGGCCTGTCCGCGGACACCTGGGCCACCCCCGCGATCTTGGAGCTCCACGTCGGAGGTCGCATGGAGCTGGGATGGTTGTCACTCACATACAGGCTGGGGGATGGCCGCGTGTTCTTGACCGGGGGTCTAGTATCGTCTGGGGATCGGTGAACTCCGGAGAGAGAACTTCCCCTGCGACCCTCCCCAGAACTCACAGGACGGGTCTCCCTGGGTCACTCCAGCAATCCCGATGGCGCTATCACCTCTCCCCGGCTTCCCAATAGCCCGAGTCCCGCTTCCCGGATCGCCTCCTCTACGGCCCGGTCCATCCGGATCCCGAACACATATGCGAGGTAAGGTCCGGGCAGCCCTGCTTCCTCCAGTCGGCGCCGAAACTCCGCGGATCCGATCCGACTCGCCCACCGCCGCACCGCGGAGACCGAAAGCCGGGCCTTGGATTCCACCACCACCGCCACCCGCCGCCCTTGAGGGTCCCGGCACACCGCCACCAGGTCCACCTGCCCCTCTGTGTCCACGGGCACAGACCTCGGCTCCTCCAGGATCTCCAACCCCTTTTCCCGGAGCACCAGCCGCAGGATGTCCTCCGCGTGCTCCTCGATGGTGAGACCCAAGACGTCCTCGAGGCGGCCCAGGCGGAGGTTTGTGACCCGCTGGGCCTCCACGAGTTCCCGGATCTGCTCCTCGGTCCGGAGTTGGGCCTCTGCGAGGCGGGCCACAGTTTCTTCCAGGCGATCCGTGCGCTCCTCGAGTCTGGCCAGGCGCTCCTCGGTCCGGAGTTGGGCCTCTGCGAGGCGGGCTACAGTTTCTTCCAGGCGATCCGTGCGCTCCTCGAGTCTGGCCAGGCGTTCCTCGGTCCGGAGTTGGGCCTCTGCGAGGCGGGCTACAGTCTGCTCCAGACGATCCATGCGCTCCTCGGTCCGCGCCTGCGCTTCCGCCAGCCGGCGCAGCTCCCCCTCTGTCCGCGCTTGCGCCTCCGCCAGCCGCGCCTGCGCCTCCGCCAGCCGGCGCAGTTCCCCCTCCGTCCTCGCCTGCGCCTCCGCCAGCCGGCGCAGTTCCCCCTCCATCCGACCCTGTGCCTCCGCCAGGGCCCGAACCTGCTCCTCCGTCCTCGCCTGTGCTTCCGCTAACCCCCGAACCTGCTCCTCCGTCCGTTGCTGCGCCTCCGCCAGCCGCGCCTGCGCCTCCGCCAGCCGGCGCAGTTCCCCCTCGGTCCGCGCCTGCGCCTCCGCCAGCCGCGCCTGCGCCTCCGCCAGTCGGCGCAGCTCCCCCTCTGTCCCCGCCTGCGCTTCCGCCAGCTGGCGCAGCGCTTCTTCGGTCCGCTCCTGAGCCTCGACCAGGGTCCGGACCTGGCGCTCCGTGGCCTGCTGGGCACGCAACAGGCCGCGCACCAACTTCGGGAGCGCCAAGAACTCCTCTCCCAGCAGACTGGCCCGGAGAGCGTCCTTCCACTCCGGCTGCCTGTCCAGCAGCCGCAGCAAACCCTGCAGATCCTTCACTGTGAATGGCATCCCGGCCTATTATACGGGCCCCACCCGTATGCGGGAGAACCTTGAAGCAACCCCGTGGGACCCTCGCGGAATTCAGGGAAACCCTCCGGAGCGACTGCCCGGTCACCTTCTGAACCGCGTCCAAGGCGGAGAGACCGACGGTCCAAGATGGCCGGACTGGCGGAGGAGGCGGGGATCCGGTACGCTTGGGTGGGAAGCGTTCCATGGCCACCCTAGAGGAGCGCGTGGCCTACCTGGAGGGCAAGGTGGAGGAGCTGTCCGGAGGGTACGGACAGCTCCGCCAGGATATCCACGCCCTCGACCAGAAAGTGGACCGCTTCCGGGAAGAACTCAGTTCCCGCATCGACGCCCTGGACCAGAAGTTCAGCCGGTGGTTCGCCTGGCTCACCGGAATCCTCACCACCGCCCTCCTCACGGTCCTCGGTCTGCTCGGCGCTGCACTATTCGGGTAGAACGGACTCCCTTGGAACGTCACGCCTCCCTTACGTCGGGTATGAACACAGGTTCTGATCGGCTCTTGGCTTAGGAGTCCCTGAGCCGAACACCAGGAGATGGATCGGTCTTCGTCGAAGTGATGGGGGAGCAAGAAGTCCCGATGCCCGGAGAGAAAACGTGAGGACCTGGGTCGCTACAAAGTCCGCCCTGCTCGCAGTGATCCTCTCCGCCTGCAGCCAGCCGGTGGTCACACCCCCGCCTCCGACTCCAACCCCGTCCCTCCCGGTGGCCGTAGATCCTATCCTGGCGACGTTTTGGGCCTCCCAGCTCCAGACCGGCAGCACCCTGCGCGTGGTGGTGGAAGCCGTCAATACCGACCGCGCGAACGCCTACGGCACCCTCCGGGTGGCCCTGGCGCTGAGGGGTACCGGACTTGTGGACTTGGGACAGGATCTCTCCGTGGCCTCCTCACCGGATGCCCGGTGCGCCCTCCCGTTCCGGGGATCTCTGCCCCGAACCCAGCCCAGTGACTATCCGGGCGGATGGGCTGTGGAATACGACGTGGAGCCCGCAGGCGGCCCGGTGCTGGCAGTAGGGCCCGGCGGCACCTTAGCCTCCACCTGTGTCTTCCTCTCTGTGGTGCGGCCCGGGGTGTCGGGCGCGACGCTGGAGGGCGTATTCTTCGTGTACGAGGACGCCAACCCTCTCAACAGCCGGTTCGACGCAGCGGAACAGATCCGCAGCGGGCCTCTCGGTGCGCCCATGCACGTGTCCCTCCGGATCGTAGAAGCACGGCCGTGACCGGGAGCCCCGTGCTCTAAGGCGCCTCGGGAGCCGTCCTCAGCCTGCTCGGCGCTGCACTATTCCGGTAGCGCCATGGTGCCGGACATCTGGGGGTCAGGACCCAGGCGCTACGCGGTATACTCGGCTTGACGGAACCGCAACCGAGCCGATTGCGTACAGTACGCTTGCGTCCGGGGGAGACGTGGTGCATCTGAGTGGCCGAACCCGCTTGACCGAGACGCTGGCCTGGCTGGTCGCCCTGACCCTGGTGGCAGGGTGAGGGAGCTGCGGCCATGCCCGGAACCGCCCCGGGCTCTCCCGGCCCGACCCCCTCCCCTTCATCCTCCTCACCCCCGATCATTGGGTCCGTAGACCTCGGCACCAGACGGAAATCCGTCTGTGCTTCCGCCTGGAACCTCCCCCTCCGGGGACCTCGGACCAACTCGAGGAGGTCCTTCCTCCCGTGGTACTCCGGGTGGTACACAGTCGGTGACGGACTGAGGAGGGATTCCACCGTCCCGGCCTATGTGCAGAGCGAGCAGGGTGTGGGTGCTCCTGAGCGTGCTCATCACCGCCGGGCTGCTGGTTTGGGCTCCAGCCGGACGTGTGCACAGCGCCCCGGCCCGGCCGTGGTTCCCCAAGCAGTTCTCGGCGCAGATCGTGGGGCCAGATCTCATCGACCCCCACAAGAGAGTCACTCGGGGCCTCTATTCGGAAGCAGTACCGGGAGACCCGGGGTGCGGTGGCGTGGGCTATGGACCTGCTCCCAGATCCTGGCGGGAACCCCTGTGCGAGAGGCCTCGGGGCCAAGAACGTGACCTGCCGCAAGGCCGGGGCTGAACGGGTTAATGGGCGGTAGGGCCCTGATCCTGCCATTGATCTCCTTGGGGTGGCACGGATTTTGCCCACGCCCTAATCCAGGAAGTGCTGGAGCAGCCGAATTAAGGGAACGCGGAGAAAGACCATGAGGGAATTCCGGTCGTGGACTCCGCTCCTCGGAGCGGGGGTAGCTTTACTCCTTGCGGTCGCCTGTGGGACCCTGCAGGGACAGGGCCCGGTACACCGCCCACCCGACTCCCCTTCTCAGCCCCAGGTCACCCTCCAGCAGGCGGGCCCGCACGCTCCGGACCGGGTGCTGGTACGGTTCCGGCCGGGGACGCCGACCGAGAAGATGGAGGCCCTCCATCGCCGGGTGGGCGGACGGGTGGTGCAGGTCCTCCCGCAGATCGGCGTACTGGTGGTCCAGGTGCCCGCGAATACGGTCGGGAACGCCCTCGGGGTGTACACCGCGGACCCCGTCACGGAGTTCGCGGAGCCGGATGGGGTGGTGCAGGCCCTGCTCGTTCCCAATGACCCCATGTTTAGTTCCCAGTGGGGCCCGCAGAAGGTGGAGGCCCCTGCCGCGTGGGACACGACCACGGGTAGCCCGTCTGTACGCATCGCCATCCTGGACACCGGCATCCGCTCCACCCACCCGGACCTCAGCGGCAAGGTCGTGGCCTCCCAGAACTTCACCACCTCACCCACGGCAGACGACCAGAACGGCCACGGCACCCATGTGGCCGGGATCGCCGCCGCGGTCACCCACAACGCCACGGGGATCGCGGGCATGGACTGGGGGGCACGTCTGATGAACGGCAAGGTGCTCGGCGACGACGGGTATGGGTTTTTGTCCTGGGTCGCAAGCGGGATCCTCTGGGCCGCGGACAACGGGGCAAAGGTCATCAACCTGAGCCTGGGGGGGAGTAGCCCCAGTGCTACCCTGCAGAGCGCGGTGAACTACGCCTGGAACCGGGGGGTAGTCCTGGCCTGTGCGGCGGGCAACAGCGGCTCCCCTTTGCCCAGCTACCCCGCCTACTACTCGAACTGCATCGCCGTGGGCGCCACCACCCCCTCGGACAGCCGGGCGAGTTTCTCCAACTATGGGACCTGGGTAGACGTGGGGGCTCCGGGGGTCTCCATCCTCAGCACCGTACCCGGGGGATATGCCTCGTATAGCGGGACCTCCATGGCCACCCCGCACGTGGCCGGGCTCGCAGGACTCGTGTGGACGCGCCAGGCGACCGCCTCCGCGGTCCGCGCGTGCATTGAGAACTTTACTGACCCGGTAGCTGGAAACCCCTTCGCCCGGGGCCGGATCAACGCCCGCAGGGCGGTGGAGTGCACAGGTGCAAGCCCCACGCCTTCGCCCACTCCCTCCCCCACCCCTTCGCCGAGCCCCACGCCGACTCCCTCTCCCAAGCCCATGCCCAGCTGGCCGCCCAGCTGGCCGCCGAGGCCCTAAAGGGAGGAGGGAGATCGGGGTCGAATCACCCCACGGAAGACTCGCCGGGAGGTGAGACGGTGTCCGCAAGGGGAAAGAGAGCCTACCTCCTCGGGGTACTCCTGCTCACAGGCGCGATAGCCCTGTGGATCTCCGAGGCCAAAGCCGGGCCGGTCCGGTACAGCATGTCGTTCTCCGCCGAGTTCGATCTCATTCCCGCTGGCGGGAGGGCAGCGCAGAGGGTTCGGCTGTACGCCACCCCTACCCTGGTCCGTCTGGAACGGGCCACGGGGGAGGCAGTGTTCCTATACGACCCGGTGAAAGACCAGACGACGATTCTGTTCCCCCTGAAGAAGGAGTACCTGGTGGTCTCCGGCCCGTCCGAGGTGAGCCCCTTTTTGCCCCTCCCCGGCGGGGACCCGTGCGGGCGGGCGCTCTTCCAGGTCCGCTGCCGGCGGCTCGGTGTAGAGCCCGTGGCGGGCCGGAGCGCGGTGAAGTGGGAGGTGGGTGGCCCCAGAGGGCAACTCGTGTGGGTGGACCGGGAACTCGGTCTAGTGCTCCGCCGGCGCCTGCGGGATGCAGACCTGCTGCGCGCCCGTCACCTCCGGGTCGGGCCCCAGCGGCCCGACCTGTTCCGGATCCCGTCCGGTTACCGGAGGACGGGCTAGCCCCGGCCCGGGTCACGGCCTCGGGCTCGGTACCGGGGAACCGGGTGGGGTCGATGCCTCCTCTGGAAGCGGCAACCGCTCGATCTTCGCCCGGCTCCGCAGCCCCTTCACAAGCTCCCGGATGGCCGTCTGGGCCTTCCGAGCGTGCAGGGCCTCCGCGATCCGGTCTCGGACCTCCTCAAAGGGGACCTGCCGCGCGGGCGTCCTCCTCTCCAGCCGGACCACGGCAAACCCCCCGGGCACCTCCACTGGATCGCTCACCTCCCCTGGCTTCAGCCGGAACAGCACCGGCTCTCTTGGGTCCGGGTTCCCCCTGAACATGCGCAGCTCCGCAGCACCCTTCTCGAACCCCGTGCGGCCAGCGCCCAGCTCCTCCCCCACTTTCTCGATGGACTCACCGGCCCGGATCCTCTTCGCCGCCTCCTCAGCCGAAGGACGATCGACGGCCACCACCTGCCGGAAGAACGCCGCCTCAGGCTCCCGGTACCGGTCCGGGCGGAGGCGGTACTCGGCCCGGACTTCCTCCTCCGAAGGCGCCGAACTTGCCCTTAGCTCACCCAGCAGGCGCTCCACCGACG
>JANXCW010000018.1 GCA_025059775.1 Armatimonadota bacterium | reverse complement strand
GTTGAGGGCCCGCGGCGAACCGCTGCGCGTGCACGTGGGTGTCAACGATGAAGCGGCCCAGTCGCATGTCCTCCTCCATCCTCGGAGTGTTCCCGGAGATGTCCACGACAGATGGCGACGTCCGAAAGATACGAGAGTCCCGGTCGCAGAGGCGACAGCACCCGTGGCCGTAAGACCGAGGTGGATCCCTGCCCCATCCTCACCCGCCTGTAACCCTAGCATGGCGGTAACATTTGCGTCAACCAGATCTGGTACCTTCCTGTGCTGCGTGTTATGCTAGGAACCGCAATCCTCCCCGGGGAGGCCCGCGCGATGGGGGAGCGGAGGGAACCACGTACCCTTCAGGAGCTGTTGGACTCCGTTCCGAACCTTGTGGACCACCTCTACGGCAATCCCAAGGGCCAGTGGCTAGCGCGACGCCATCCCCCGCATCTCGTGCCTCCGGAGTTCACCGACTGGAGAGAGGAGCAGCAGGCCTGGCGCGAGACCGTGGCTCTGTACGACCAGTCCTATCACATGACCATGACGTACGTGCGAGGCCCAGACGCCATCCGCCTGTTCTCCTACCTGGGCGTGAACCGCTTTGCCACCTTCGGCCCGGGCAAGGCCCGCCACCTCGTGGCCTGCAACCCTCGTGGGTACGTCATCGGGGATGGAGTGCTGTACTGCCTCCATCCGGAAGAGGTGGTCCTGGTCGGAGGAGCGGCACCCCACAACTGGGTGGAGTTCCACGCCCAGATGGGGGGTTGGAAGGTCACGGTGGAGCGGGATGAGAGCTACACCCGGAACCCCACCGGCAGACGCACCGTCTACCGGTACCAGGTGGAGGGGCCGAGGGCGCCCGCCCTCTTGGAGCGCCTGAACCGCGGCCCGATGCCGGAGCTCCGGCCGTTCCAGATCGCCCCCCTCCCCATTGCGGGATGCACGGTCTGGGCCCTGCGTCACACCATGGCAGGTGGCCCCGGCTTCGAGCTCTTCGGCCCCTGGGAGGAAGGCTCGAACGTCCGGGAGGCCATCCTGGAAGCGGGAAAGGCCTTTGGTTTGCGGCAGGTGGGGACCCTCGCGTACTTCACCACCGGGGTGGATCTCGGATGGATCCCCCGGGTGCTGCCTGCCATCTACACGGGGGAGGAACTGCGGCCGTTCCGGGAGTGGCTTCCAGCCTCCAGCGGGGAGGCCACGTGGTCCCTGGGGGGGAGCTTCTACTCCCCGAACATCGAGGACTATTACCTCACCCCTTGGGAACTCGGCTACGGGCACCTTATCCACTTGGACCACGAGTTTGTGGGCCGGGAGGCTTTGGCCCGCACGATCCTGCAGCCCCACCGCCGCAAGGTCACCCTGGTGTGGGATGCAGAGGACGTGGCGGAGACCCTCACCAGCTTCCTCCGCCCTGGGCTCCCCGCCCGGTACCTGGATCTCCCCCTTCCCACGTACGCGGTCTGGCAGTACGACGCGGTGCTCGACGAGCGCGAGACCGTGGTGGGGGTCTCCACGTACGTGGCGTACTCCTGGAATGAGCGGGCCCTGCTCTCCCTGGCCGTGGTGTCCCCGGAGTTCGCCGAGCCTGGCAAGCGGGTCACCGTGGTCTGGGGGGAGCCCGAGGGTGGTGCAAAGAGTCGGCCCTGGCTGGAGCCGCACCGGCAGGTCCGGATCCGGGCCACGGTGGCTCCCGCCCCCATCAGTCCTCTAGCCCGCGAGCATCCCTCGGCTGCCCGCCGCTAGGAATCCTACGCCTCCGTCCGGGCGGGGGCGGCGGCCTTTTCCGCCTCCGGTCGCATGAGCCGTTGGAGGAGCTCCGTGGCCTGAGCACGCACTGCTTCCGCATTCCGCAGCTTCACATGCTCGTAGCCCCGGATGCGATCCGGCAGCTGCAGGAGCTCCACTACCTGGGCGTACGTCTCCGGCCGCAGGTGCTGGAGGGCGCGTTGGACGAGATCCCGGTACCACCCCACCAGCCGCCGCTCCTCCCGCCGCACCCGGGCATAGCCGAAGGGATCCAGGGGAGTCCCCCTCAGGCGCCGCAGCACCCGCAGGAGTCGGAAGGCATGCAGGATCCACGTCCCCACCTGGAGCTTGTGCTTCAGGCCCAGCGCCCGGAGGACAGGCGGGTGCAGGTGCAGCCGAATCCTCCGGGCGCTGGGGAAGGTCCGACGCAGTTGCTCCCAGAACTCCTCCCGGAGGTACAGGCGCGCCACCTCGTACTCGTCCTTGTAGGCCATGAGCTTGTGGAGGTACCGGATCACCGCGTGGGTCACGGGACCTGTGCGCCCCATGACCTCCCGCTCCCGGCCGGCCACCCAGAGCACGAAGTCCACGAACCGCCGGGCGTACCGGACGTTCTGATAGTCCATAAGGTCCCCCACCCGGATGGCCAGCAGCCGCTGGGACTCCGCATCGAGGTCCCGACACCGCGCCAGGAGCGCCCGGTAGGCCCTCCGCCCGAAGGGCCCCAACCGTCGCTCCCACCGGGCTTGTTCCTCCGCGTCCGTGGAACCCAAGGGCTCCACCAGCCCCCGCACGAGCTCGGGGGCGTGCACGAGGAGTCGGCCGTACCGGAAGGCCTGGAGGTTGTCCTCCACCTGTACGCCATTGAGCCGGATGGCCCACTCGATGCTCTCCGCCCGGAGGGGAATCCATCCCGCCTGGTAGGCCACGCCCAGCAGGAAGATGTTCGTCATCATGTAATCGCCGAACAACGCCTCCGCCACCCGCCGCCCCTCCACGTACACGTTCTCCGAGGCCCGGGTGTACTGGGCGATGGTACGCTCGAGCACCTCGGGGGATACGGCGGCGAAGGGATCCCGGACCATCTCCCCGGTGGGGAGCACCGTGGTGTTGACCACCGCCACGGTCCGATCCGGGACGCACCGGTCCAAGTTCTGGGGCGCCACTCCCCCGATGAGGTCCAGCACCAGATAGAGATCCGCCTTGCCAAGTCCCACCTTGTTGGACCAGAGGTCCTTGCCCCCGGGGGAGAGGATGAGGCTGCTGATCACCGCTCCCCACTTCTGCGCGGCTCCCGTCTGGTCGTAGCTGAACACGTGCAGCCCGTCGCGCCACGCGGCGAAGCTCAGGATGGCGCTCACGGTGAGCACTCCGGTTCCGCCCACCCCGGGCATGTAGATGTGGTAGGGTCCCTCCAGGCGCACCTTCCCTACGGGCTCCGGGATCTCGTCCGGTCCCAGGGCCGGCGGACGGGGACGGGCGAACCCGTCCGGGGCCTCCAGGGTCACAAAGGAGGGGCAGTCTCCCCGAAGGCAGGAGTAGTCCTGGTTGCAGCTGGAGAGGTGGATCTGCGTCTTTGGCCCGAACTCCGTCTCCACCCGCTGCAGGGACATGCAGTTGCTGGCTTGTCCGCAGTCCCCACACCCCTCGCACACCCGCTCGTGGATCATCACGTACCGGTCGGGCCGGGGAAGCTTCCCCCGCTTCTGCTGCCGGCGGCGCTCGTTCGCGCACATCTCGTCGTAGATGTAGACCGTGGTGCCCTGAACGCGCTGCAGGTCCCGCAGAGCACGCTCATGTTCGTGCACGGGATAAACCGTGACGTTGCGGGCGAGTCCCGCGTTCCGGTAACGGCTTGGATCCTTCGTCACGAGGGCGATCCTCCGGACCCCGTCCGTCTCCAACATCCGGGTGAGCTCCGGGATCCCGAGCTGTCCCACGGGCCGCTGGGCGCCTGTGTTCGCGATGTACCCGTTGTAGAGGATCTTGAAGGTGATGTTGGCCCCCACGCTGGCGCTGAACCGGATGTTGGGGTAGCTGGAGTGGAAGAGCGACCCATCGCCCACGTTCTGTACCATGTGCGGGTGGTCCACGAAGGGCTGCAGTCCCACCCATGGCAGTCCTTCCCCGCCGTACTGGGTCATGGCCACGATGTGCCGGTGCGGCTGCTCAATAATGGAGGCAAAGGAGTGGCACCCAGGGCTTCCCCACGCCACCTGACCAGGCAGCAGCACCGTGGAGGTGTTGTGGGGGCAACCGGAGCAGTAGTTGGGCATCCGCAGCCGGGCCGCGGGGTACCTCCGTTCCCGGATGGTCTGGACGCGCTGCAGCCGGGCATCCACCGAGGGATGCTCTCCCAGGAAGGGCCGCAGGCGTCCTCCCAGGATCTCCGCCACGAGATCCGCATCCATCGCACCTTGGATGGGGAACAGGGGAGCCCCCCGTTCATCTGTCTTGCCCACCACCCGCACCGGCCGTCCGAGCTCCAGGAGCGCTTCCTTCACCTGGGCCTCTACGAATCCCCGCTTCTCCTCCACCACGATGACCTCTTCCAGATCCTGGGCGAACTCCCGGAGGATTCCCGGTTCGAGGGGGTAGATGAGGCCCAATTTCAACAGGCGGATCCCCACCCGGTGCAGGGTCTCCTCATCCAGCCCCAGGTCCGCGAGGGCCTGCCGCACGTCCGCATAGCTCTTCCCCGCGGTGACAATCCCCACCCGCGCCCGGGAGGGGTTGATCACGATGCGGTTGAGTCCGTTCACGGCCGCATAGGCCCGCACCGCCGCGTGCCGCTCCCGATAGAGGTGGCGTTCCGTCTCCACGTTGGTGCCGGGGAAAAAGGTAAAGTCCGTGCGCTTGCGGAAGGGGCGGCCGTCCACCTCCAGCTCGGGGATTACGATCTCCGGCCGGGAGGGATGAACCGAGACCACCTCGCCGCCATCGCACAGGGGTGCCACCAACTTCATGGCCACCCAGCACCCGCTGAACCGGGAAAGGGCGATGGCGTGCAGGCCCAGTTCCAGGAACTCCGCCACGCTGCTGGGGTAGACCACGGGGATGCCGTGGGTCAAAAAGGCGTAGTCGTCCTGGAAAGGCATGGTGCTGGACTTGCCCTCGTGGTCCTCGCCTGCCAACACCACCACGGCCCCATGGCGGCTCGTACCCGCGAAGTTCCCGTGCTTGAGGGCATCTCCGCTCCGGTCCACTCCAGGCCCCTTGCCATACCAGATCCCCACCACCCCGTCGAAGCGGGAATGCGGGTAGTGATCCAACATCTGGGTCCCCATGAGGGCCGTGGCCGCGGACTCCTCGTTGGGAGCCGGCCGATGCACCACGTGGTGGGCGTCGAGGAGATGTTTGACCCGTTGCAGGGCCACGTCATAGACCCCGAGCGGGGAGCCGGGATACCCGCTGATGAACACCCCTGTGCGCAGCCCCGCCCGTCGGTCCCGCCGCACCTGATCCAGGGGCAGGCGCACCAGGGCCTGAATCCCCGTGAGGTAGACCTCCCCTTCCTCGAGGGTGTAGCGATCTTCCAGGCGCAATTCCTCCAGGGAACGGCGCACGGGTTACTTCCTCCCCAGCTCCCGGATGGCCTGCCGCAGGTGGGTGAAGTCAAACACCCGCTCGATGGGGATGGGGTCCCGGTACCGCAGCAGGCCCCGGCGCATGTAGAACCGTTGCTGATCCTCCAGCTGTCGCACGTCCACGGCCAGGTTGGGATCCAGGTGGTGCGGCCGGGCCTTCCGGATGATCTCCAGGGAGGCCCCGGTGTACTTGGCCATCAGCTGCATGTTGTCCTCGCGCCTCCAGCCGTTGTCGAGTGCGAGATCCCGACCGGCCCGGAGATACGCCACCATGAACCGCTGCGCGAGTCGAGGGTTCCGCTCCGCCCAGGCCGTGTTCCAGAAGATAAAGGTGAAGGGGATGGGTTTGGCACCGGGGGGCTTGCGGAGCGGCCGGATGCCCACGCCCCGTTCCTCCGCGATGGTGGGGAAGGGCTCCGAGACGATCCCGGCCCAGATGGCGCCCGTCTCCAGGGCCGGAACCATGTCCGGGAAGGGCATGGTCTTCAGGTCCACGTCCTCGATGGAAATCCCATCCAGCCGGAGCGCGCGGTCCATCAGGTACTCCGTGACCACACCCCGGGCGTTGACGGCAACGGGTTTGCCGCGCAGCTGCGCGATCCGGTTGATCTCGCTCCCCCACACGGCCCTGCGCACGGTGAAGTAGTCCTCCAGGAAGCCGTTGTGCAGGGAGGCCACGAACTTCACCGGGAGGCCCTCGTTGATGGCATTGAAGGCAGCCGCGCCGAGGGCTCCGCCACCCACCTGGAGCTGCCCCAGGGCCACCTGGGAGAGGATCTCCGCCCCGCTCGGCAACCGTACCAGTTCCACCTCAAATCCTTCCTGCGGGAGGTAGCGTTCCGCCGCGATGAACACCGCGGCCATGGAATCCGTGGGAATGTATCCGACCCGGATCCGTGCCCGCTGGGCCGGGCCCGCACTCAACCCTGCAGCGAGGGCCAGGATCACCACAGCACTTCCCAGAATCCACCCGCGACGAGCCATCCTTCTCCCCCCTTTCGTTTTTAGGCCCATACGTCCACCGTGGGGTGCCAGCGCAGCAGCCGATCCTGCACCCCTTTGAGTCCCCGGGTAAGCAGGATTCCAATTCCGCCCACCACCAACAAGGCCGCGAACATCTGCGGGGTAGCGAGCATCTGCCAACTCCGCCACACCAGGTGCCCAAGCCCGGACTTCGCGATGGCGAACTCCACCGCGATGAGGGTCACCAAGCTCAGGCCCAGGCCCAGCCGCAACCCCGTGAGGATCCCCGGCAGGGCTGCGGGGAGGAGCACCTTCCAGAACAGGCGGAAGCCCCGGGCTCCGTAGTTCCGACCCACCTCCACCAGGAGGGGATCCACATGCCGCACCGCATCCATGGTGTTCACCACGATCTGGAAGAAGGCGGTGAGCGAGCCCGTCACCACGAAGGCGGGGTTCCCCACCCCCAGGAGGATGAGGAGGAGGGGCAGCAGGGCCACCTTAGGGAGGGGATAGAGAAACGCCACGTAGGGATCCAGGGCCCGGCGGAGGGTGGTGCTGAGACCCATCAGGATCCCGATGCCCAGACCCGGAAGCGAGGCCAGCAAAAAGGCGCCTCCCAGTCTTCCCAGCGTAGCAAGGGTATGTAGGGCGAGATCCCCGCCGAGGAAGTCCCGCCACAGGACCTGCAAGATCTGGGAAGTGGGGGGAAAGTAGGCGGGGTTCAGCACGCCTCCCCGGGAGAGTGCCTCCCACGCCAGCGCCGCAGCCACCACTCCGGTTACGGCCCGCAGCTCCTGGGGCAGGAGGCTCTCCCGCCTTCCGAAAACCCGGCTGGTCACAGCTTGCTCCCCACCCCCTGCACCCAGGGCAGCAACCTTCGACGGACCGCCTCCAGTCCGTAGGTCACCGCCATCCCCAGGAGGGCGATCACAAGCAACCCCGCGTACATATCCCGCACCCGGAGGGTCTGCCAGCTGAGCCACAACCAGGCTCCCAGGCCCGTCTCCGCCCCCACCATCTCCACCGCGATCACCACGATGAGGGTGAGCCCCAGGGCGAGCCGGAGCCCCGTGAAGATCCACGGGAGGGATCCCGGGAGGAGAACCTTTGTGAACAGGCGCCAGCCCACGGCACCGTAGTGCACCGCGGCTTCCAATAGACCCCGATCCAGCTGCCGCACCCCCGCGGTGGTGTTGATCACCACCAGCAGAAAGGAGGTCACCGCGGCCGTGGCGACCCGTGCGGCCTCTCCCCGTCCCAGCACGATGGCCGCGAGCGGCAGGAACAGCACGCTGGGGATGGGATACAGGAAGGCTACCAGGGGATCCACCACCTCCCGGGCCGCCCGCCACACCCCCAGCACCAGGCCCAGCGCCACGCCCGGCAGGGCTGCTATCAGGAAGCTCCAGAGGAGCCGGCCCAGGGTGACGGAGAGGTGCGAACCCAGGATCCCCTCCCGGACCAGGGCAGTCAACTGGGTTCCGATCACGGTGGGTCTCGGAAAGAACGCCTCATGGATCCATCCTGCCCCCGCCGCCATCTCCCACAGGCTGAGGAGCGCCATCACGGAGGCCACGGAGAGCAGGAATCCCCCTTCCAGCCGCCTCCGATGCGCGCCCGGCTCAACCATATGCAGCCTCCCGAAGGGCGGCATCCACCTCTTCCCGCAGGAGGTGCCAGATCTCGTGGTACAGCTCCGCGAAGCGGGCCGAGCCCTTCTGCTCCAGGGTCCTCGGCCGCTCCAGGTCCACCGGGACCACCGCCTTGATCCGGCCCGGTCGGGCCGTCATCACCACCACCCGGTCGCCCAGGAGGACCGCTTCGTCAATGGCATGGGTCACATAGATCACGGTCTTGCCGAACTGGGCCCAGATCCGCAGCAGCTCCTCCTGCATGAGGTTCCGGGTCTGCGCGTCCAGGGCCGCAAAGGGTTCATCCATGAGTAGGACCTCGGGATCGTTCGCCAGGGCCCGGGCGATCCCCACCCGCTGCTTCATGCCCCCGGAGAGCTGGTGGGGATAGGCGTGCTCGAATCCGATGAGCCCCATCTTGGCCAGGATCTCCCGTGCGTGTCGGTATCGCTCCGTCCGGGGAATGCCCCGGTTTTCAGGGCCGAAGGCCACGTTGTCAAGGACCGTGCGCCACGGCAGCAGGGCGTGCTCCTGGAAGACCATGGCCGTGAGGGGGCGGCTTGCGTCCTCCCGCCGGATCTCCACCTCCCCCGAGGTGTAGGGCACAAGCCCGGCCAGGACCCGCAGGAAGGTGGATTTCCCGCACCCGCTGGGACCCACGACGCAGCAGAACTCCCCCGCCTGGACCTCCAGGGAGAAGTTCTGGAGGGCGGTGATCCGACGGTGCCCTGCCAGATAGGTCACCTCAAGATCCCGCACCACCACCTTCGGAGGGAGCTGCGCCCGCTCGACCTCCTCCCACCCCGGTGCCTGCCACAGGGTTTCCTGCATCCTCCACCGCCTTCCTTGGTACCAAAAGCCTACCAGGGGAGCAAGTCGCCGCACTGCCCGTCCGTATACGGGATGCTTCGATCCCCCTCCCGGGGGCTCCTCCCCGCTTTTCCCGCCAATTTTCCCGCCAAACCGCCCCTGATCCGGAAGGTGTCTACGGTACAATGGGCCCGACGGCGTGGACGGGGAGGTGATCCGGATGGAGAGAACTCAGGTGGCCATCGTCGGCGCGGGTCCCGCGGGGCTACTGCTCGCCCACCTCCTCCACAGGGCGGAGATCGAGACGGTGGTGCTTGAGGCGAAGAGTCGGGACTATCTGGAGACGAGCCCCCACCGCATCCGGGCCGGGGTGCTGGAGTGGGGGACGAAGGAAATCCTGGTACAGGTGGGCTTGGGGGAGCGGTTGCTTCGGGAAGGGTTCGAGCACCGCGGGATCTACATTGCCTTCGAGGGAAGGCTACACCGGGTGGATTTCCCGGAACTCGCGGGGGGCTGGCGGATCTGGGTGTACGGCCAGCAGTACGAGGTGCGGGACATGATCGCCACGCACCTACGGGCAGGGGGACAGATCCTCTTCGAGGCCGAGGCGGTGAGTCTGGAGAACGTGGAGGAGAGGCCTGAGGTGGTGTATCGGCTCCCGGATGGACGCCTTCGGCGGCTCTCCGCGGAGTTCGTGGTGGGCGCGGATGGATCCCACAGCATGGCCCGCGCGTACATCCGGGGAGCGCAGGTTCACGAGAAGGTGTACCCCTTCGGATGGCTGGGAATCCTGGCCGAGACCGAGCCTGCGGCGGAGGAGTTGATCTATGTCAGCCACCCGCGGGGGTTCGCCCTCTTCAGCATGCGCAGCCCTACCCTGTCCCGGAACTACCTCCAGGTCCCACCGGACGAGGATCTCGCGGCGTGGCCCGAGGATCGGATCTGGGCGGAGTTGGAACGCCGGCTGGATGGCCTACGGCCTCTGAGACCCGGGCGCCTGCTCGAGAAAAGCCTTACCCCGCACCGCAGCTTGGTGGTGGAGCCCATGCATTACGGCCGCCTGTTCCTCGCGGGCGATGCGGCCCACGTGGTCCCTCCCACGGGAGCAAAGGGCATGAACTTGGCCGTGGCGGACGTGATGGTGCTCTATCAGGGGCTCGTTCGGTACTACCGGGAAAAGGACGAAACCGACTTGGCGCGGTACACGGACACGTGCCTGCGGCACGTGTGGCAGGGAGAGTTCTTCTCCTACTGGATGACCACCCTCCTCCACCGCTCCTCAAACCCCTTCGAGGAGCGGCTGCGGGTGGCCTACCTCCGCCACGTGCTGGAGTCCCCGCATCTGCTCCGATTCCTGGCGGAGAACTACGTGGGCCGCCACACCAGCGGACGGTACGTGGCGTACGCGGGGGCGGGAGCCGCTCCCTGAGCTTCCCCTCAGTCCGGGGGAAACGGCATCCGCCGAGCTCCGGGGCCCCCCACCCGGCGGGCCACGGTCACGAATCCCGTGTGGGCCACCATGCGGTGGGCGGGACGCACGCTCGGTCCCTTCAGGTTCCACGGCCGCACCAGGGTCTCCGTGGTCTCAATCAGCGCAAAGGCCCCGGAGGCCCGCAGGGCTTCCTCGGTCTGGTGGGCCTGCGGGATCGTGGGGACGTACGAGACGAAGATCCCTCCGGGAGGCAGGGCCCGGACCGCGTGCGGGACCACCCGCCAGGGCTCCGGGAGGTCCAGCACCACCCGGTCCACGGGGGCGTCCGGAATGCCTTCATAGATGTCGTGCACCCGGGCCACCAAGTGGTCCTGGGGCCCGAGGTAGGCCTCGATGCGGCGGAGGGCGTGATGCTGGAATTCCTCCCGCACCTCGTAGGTGTAGACCTGACCCGTGGGCCCCACGGCCCGCAGGAGGGCCATGGTGAGGGCTCCCGTGCCGGTACCCGCCTCCACCACCCGGGCACCCGGGAAGACGTCCGCCACGATGAGGATCTGGCCCAGGTCCTTGGGGTAGATGGGGGTCGTAACCCGGGGCATGAGGAGCACGTAATCCGCGAGGGTGGGACGCACGGCCAGGAAGTCCTCCCCCCGACTGTTGCGCACCACCACCCCTTCCTCCTGCCCGATGAGCTCGTCGTGCGCGATCTTGCCCCGCAGGTCCTGGACCCGGCCTGCCTGGAGGGCGGTGAGGTAGCGGCGGCCGTGCCGGTCGATGAGGAGGACGATCTCCCCGGCCTCGAGCGGACCCGTGCGCATCAGGAGGTCGAGGCCACGGGCTGCGGGGCGTGCAGGGTACGGACCCGGAGTTCTGCAGCGGCACGCTCCGTCATGCGGCAGAAGGCGCAGATCTCCGTGGTGGTAGGCTGCCCGCAGCGCAGGCAGCTGCGCAGCGCCACGGGAGGTTCGTGGGATCGCAGGAGCGGCCGCAGCTTCTCCAGGAAGTTCCAGTACAGGCTCTGCTTGGTGCCAGGCGCCTCGCGTTCCAGGAGGTTGAGGGCCTCCTTGAGGAGGAGCGTGCGGGCTCCCACGCTCCGAGGGCACTCGTCCAGGATGTAGTCGATGCCCCGCAGGACCGCGTAGGCCGCGGTCTCCCGCTCCGCCATCCGGTAGAGCGGCTTCACCTTCTTCACCAGGGCCGGGTGCGTGCGCTCCAGCACCGGAGCCTGACGCGCCAGGGCCTCCACGTTTCCGGAGATGAGGTTGCTGAGAAGGACCGCGGCCTCGTCGTCCAGGTTGTGGGCGGTGGCCACCACGTCGAACCCATGCTCCAGGGCCACCTTGTTAAACAGATACCGCTTGCTGAGGCCGCAGGCGGAGCAGGCCACCCGCCCGGTGCGCCGGGCCAGCTCTTCTACCCCTGCCCCGTAGGTGGCGGAGAGATCCACCACGAGAAGCTCCGCCTCCCGCTCCCGGGCGAATCGCTCGCATTTCTCCTGGGAAAGCCGGGAGTACTCTCCGATCCCCAGGTTCAGGTGCAGGCCCGTGGCCTGATAGCCCAGCCGCAGCAGCACGTCCCACAGTACCAAGCTGTCCTTGCCTCCCGAGACGGCCACCAGGATCCGGTCCGACCGGGTGAACATCCGCTCCCGGTCCACCGCCCGCTGCACCTGGTGCTCGAACCACTCCAGGAAGTGCGGACCGCAGTAGGCCGCGTTGTGCCGCCGCACCTCCACCGAAGCCGTGGCCTTACACTTGACACACCGCATGGTCTCCTCCGGACACCACAGGCCGGATCTCCAGCTCGTCCTCCTCGCTCACGGGCGCGTCCATGGTGAGCAGCTCGCTGTTTCGAATCACGAGTACGGTCTCCGGGTTGAGCCCCAGTTGGTCCAGCACCTCCCGGACGTGCCGCGCTCCGTGGACTTCCGCTTCCCGACGCAGGTGGCGGATCCGGACCTTCACGAGGCCATCTTACCGGAGGTGGTGTGTCCCCTCAACCGTGGGATGCGTCTCCCTCCACCACTGCGGTGACCTCCACCTCCACCAGGATGCGGGGGTCCACGAATCCGCTCACCCCCACGATGGTGCTGGCGGGGCGGATGTGGCCGAACACTTCCCCGTGGGCCCTGCCGGCCTCCTCCCACCGGGAGGGATCCCGGAGGTAGATGCGGGTGCGCACCACGTGTTCGAAGGAGGCCCCCAGCTCCCGCAGCGCCCGCCCGATGACCTCCAGGGCGGCCTTGGTCTGGGCGTAGTAGTCCTCGCCGCCCAGGACGTGGCCGTGCTCGCCCGCGGGGGCGGTCCCGCTCACCTCAATGAGGGAACCCACCCGAACCGCTCGGGAGTAGCCCACTACCGTTTCCCAGGGCCGGTTCGCGGGAACTCTAGTCCGGGCCACAGGTCACCTCCCCTTGGAGCGATGCACAGTCCCAAACCCGTCTTCTTCCACCAGGCGTCGGAGGCTCCCGCGATGCCGGTACACCCCCAGGGTCGCCGCGAGCACCCCGAAGGCCACGTATTCCCAGGGCTCCCGCAGGACCAGCATGGTGAGGGGGATGGATAGGAGCGCGAGCACGGAGGCAGGAGTGACCATCCGGGTGAGCGCCACCGTGATTCCCCAGACCATGCCGGCAACCACCGCGGCCCACGGGGAGAGGGCCACGAGCACCCCGAAGCTCGTGACCACCCCCCGACCTCCTCCGAACCGCAGGAAGACCGACCAGCTGTGGCCCGCCATGGAAGCTAGCCCTCCCGCCACCGCCCAGGCGGGAGCCAGCCCCAGTCGCTGCGCGGCGAGTACCGGCAGGGCTCCCTTGAGGAGATCCACGAGGAAGACCACCGCGCCCACGTAGGGCCCGGCCACCCGGTACACGTTGGCGGGGCCGAGTTGTCCGCTCCCGTACTCCCGGAGGTCCACCCCAGCCAGCAACCGCACCAGAACAAGTCCTGTGGGCACCGCCCCGAGGAAGTAGCTGAGCACCACCAGCAAGATCCCCATGACGGTGGAGGGGATTCGTCGGAGGACCTCCGCTTACCTGCGGGGACGCAGGAAGAACCGGATGGGCGTACCCACCAGCTCAAAGGAGGCCCGGAGGCGGCCTTCCAGGTATCGGAGATAGGACTCGTTGCAGATCCCTGGGTCGTTGACGAAGAGGACGAAGGTGGGCGGCCGGGTCACCACCTGGGTGGCGTAGTAGATCTTGAGGGGGCGGCCGGAGGCGTCCGCGGGCGGATGGGCCTCCCGCACCGCCCTCTCGATGGCCCGGTTGAGGGGACCCGTGGGAATGCGGAGGGCGTGGCTGGCGTCCGCCCGGGCCACCAGATCCAGGATCCGGCGCACGTTCCGACCCGTCCGGGCGGAGGTGAACACCACCGGAGCGAACCGCATGTGCCGAAGGGCCTCGTGGATCCGTCGCGCGAGGTCTGTGGCGTGCTCCCTGGACACGAGATCCCACTTGTTCACCGCCACCACCAGGGCCCGCCCCGCCTCCACCACCTCCTGCGCGATCCGCTGGTCCTGATCCACGGGACCTTCCGTGGCATCCAGCACCAGCACCGCCACGTGCGCCCGCTCCAGGGCCTCACGGGTGCGGAGGGTGCTGTAGAATTCCAGGGCATGCCGGATGCGAGCCCGACGGCGCAGGCCCGCGGTGTCCACGAGCACAAAGGTACGGCGATCCGTCCGCAGCACCACGTCCACCGCGTCCCGGGTGGTTCCCGGCGCCTCGTCCACCAGCACCCGATCCATCCCCACCAAGGCGTTTACCAGGGAGGATTTGCCGACGTTGGGACGCCCCACGAAGGCCACGCGGATTTCCTCCCCTTCCTCCGCTACCTCCTCCCCGCCCCCGGGCAGGCGCGCCACGAGCTGGTCCAGAAGTTCCCCGATCCCGTACCCATGGAGGGCGGAGACGCACACCACCTCTGGGAACCCCAGGGCGTGGAACTCCGCCGCGAGGGCGTCCTCCCGCTCGGGACGGTCTACCTTGTTCACCACGAGGATCACGGGACGATGGACCCGGCGGAGGGCTCGCGCGATCTCCGCGTCCTCGGGAACCAACCCGGCCCGTCCGTCCACCACGAACAGCACCACATCCGCCTCCCGGGCAGCGGCCTCCGCGGCCGCGCGCACCCGCTCTGCAAGTCGATCCTCCGGAGCGCTCATCCACCCCCCGGTGTCCACCACCTCAAACCGCCGGCCCTGCCACTCCACGGGGGCGGACAGACGATCCCGGGTGACCCCGGGGATGTCCTCCACGATGGCGATGCGCCTCCCTGCCAAGCGGTTGAAGAGGGCGGACTTTCCCACATTGGGCCGGCCCACGATGGCCACCACGGGGGTCCGGTGCATGACGGGAACCTATTCTGGGCCGAGGGCAGCGCGGATCTCCTCGAGACGGCCGAGCACCCGCTGAATGATCCAGTCGGGCGTGCTGGCGCCCGACATCACGCCCACGGTGCAGCCCGACCAGAACCAGGCAGGATCCAGCTCCTCCGCGGTCTCGATGTGGTAGGTGGGGCGGCCGTGCCGCCGTCCGATTTCCGCCAGGCGCGTGGTGTTCGCGCTGTGGTGGCCGCCCAGCACGAGGAGGACGTCCACCTCCCGCACGAGGCGCTCCGCCTCCTCCTGCCGGATGGTGATGGCGGGACACAGGGTGTTGATCACCTTGGTCTCCCGCACCCGGAGCACGACGTCCCCTACGATGCGCCGGAAGTTCTCCATGGACTGGGTGGTCTGTGAGACCACGGCCACCCTACCCCGCAGCGGCAGTCGAGCCGCCTCCTCTGGAGTGTGCACCACGGCCACCCGGTCCCCGAGCTTCTCCTTCAGGGTGACCATCTCGGGGTGCCCGTGATCGCCCACGGCCACCACGAAGTACCCTTCCTCCGCGAGCTGCTCCGCGATGCGGTGGGCCCGGGTGACCACGGGGCAGGTGGCATCTACGATTTCCATCCCCCTCCGCCGGGCCTCTTCCAACACGGCCTCCTCCACCCCGTACGCGGAGACCACGAAGGCTTCCCCATCCAGCTCCTCCACCCGTCGGGCCACTCGCACGCCCGCCTCTTCCAGGCGGGCTACCTCCTGCGGATTGTGGATGAGGGGCCCCCAGGTGTAGGTGGCGTGGTGCTTCTCCGCGGTGCGCAGGGCAATCTCCACCGCCCTCCGTACACCCCCGCAGAATCCCATGTGCCGAGCTACGATGATCCGCATCCCTCTGCCCCCTGTCTCCGCCAGCATACCATGAGGCGACCCCCTCATGGGCCCCGCGGCGCAGACCTTTCCTGGAGGCGGACGGGGGGATCCACACCCAGGAGATCCGCGATGGCCCCCATGATCCGCTCGCTAGCTGCCTCCAGACCCTCCCGGTTGTTGGGGAGATGGTCCAGCCGGAAGGGAGGTCCGATACGGACCTCGATCCTGCGGGGTCGGGGGATCCACGCGCCCTTGGGCATGGCCTCCAGGGTCCCCACGATCCCCACGGGGAGGAGGGGGACTCCCGCCCGCAGGGCCAGAAAGGCGGCCCCAGGCTCCGCGGGAAGCAGGTATCCCCGCGGGTTTCGGGTCCCTTCCGGAAAGATCGCCACCACCTCTCCCCGCCGGATGAGCTCCAGGGCCGTGCGGATAGCGGCCCGGTCGGGTTCCCCCCGACGCACGGGGAATGTTCCTACAGCCCCCATCCACGTACGCAGCAAGGGGATGCGGAACAGCTCCTCCTTCGCCATGAAGTGCACCGGTCGGCGGAGCGCACACCCCAGAACCGGAGGATCCAGGGCACTCCAGTGATTGGCGACCACGAGGAGGGGACCGGTTAGGGGCTCGTGCTCCCGCCCGGTAACCCGCATCCGGAACAGGGATCCCAACACCGCCCGGAGGAGGAACTTGCTCACCTTGTACACCCACCGGTTCACCGTTCCCCCTCCAGGGCCCGGGCCAGGGCCGCGATCTCCTCCACCACTTCTTCCGGACTCCGGCCCGTGGTGTCCACCACCCGGGCGTCGGGATCCCGGCGCAGGGGAGATACGGACCGGTTCCGGGCGAGCGTGTCGTCCTGTCGCACGATCTCCAGCACCCGCTCGTAGGGAACCTCCAGGCCAGCCGTCCGGAACTCCGCCCACCTCCGGCGAGCCCGCTCCTCCAGGGAGGCGTCCAGGTAGATCTTCAGCTCCGCGTCCGGGACCACCACGGTTCCGATGTCCCGGCCCTCCATCACCACCCCGCCCTCCTCCGCGAGCGCCCGCTGTCGGGCGGTGAGGGAGGCCCGCACCTCCGGGTGCGCGGCCACCCGGCCCACCACCTCATTCACCTCCAAGGACCGGATGGCCTCCGTCACGTCCTCCTCGTCGCACCACACCCGGAAGTCATCCGGCGAGGGGAGGACCCGGACATCCAGGGAACGCGCCAGCTCTCCCACCCGTCCCCCGTCCTCAGGGGGAATCCTTTCCCGCAGGATCCGCCAGGCCACCGCCCGGTACATGGCGCCCGTATCCACGTACCGGTAGCCCAGCTTTCGCGCCAGCAGGCGCGCTACCGTCCCCTTTCCCGCGCCCATGGGCCCGTCAATGGCGATGACGGGACGTCGCCGCATACGCTTCCCTCAAACCCGGCGGCAGGACCACGGGCCGGGCCGAGTGGGGGTGCGGGAGTACCAGGGGCTCCACCCCGTACACGGCCCGGAGGGATTCCGCGGTGAGCACCGTTTCCGGAAGACCCTGGGCGTACACCCGGCCCTCATGGAGCAGTACCATCCGGTCGCACACCAAACTGGCCAGGTTCAGGTCGTGCAGGGTGCACACCACCGCAGCGCCGGAGTTCCGTAAATCCCGTATGAGAGCCAAGGCCTCCTGTTGGCGCGCCAGATCCAGATGCGCGGTGGGCTCGTCCAGCAGCAGTACCCGGGCCTCCTGAGCTAGGGCCCGGGCCAGCAGCACCCGTTGCCGCTCCCCCCCACTCGTGGCTCCGAAGGGGCGATGGGCGAGGTGACGGGTGTTCGTGCGAACCATGGCTCCGTGCACCACCTCCTCCTCATTATCCGAAGCGCCATGCGCGTAGCGTCCCATACGCACCACCTCCTCGCACGTGAATCCCGGAGGACACAGGGGATCCTGGGGCAGGTAGGCGATCCAGCGTGCCCGCTCCCGCGGGGGGATCTCAGAGACCGGCCGGTCCCCGAGGAGCACCACGCCCGCGGTGGGCCGCAGCAGCCCGGCCAGGCAACGCAGGAGGGTAGTCTTACCGGCACCATTGGGGCCGCACAGCACTACCACCTCGCCCGGATCCACCTCCACCGTTACCCCCCGGAGCACCGGGGTCCCTCCGTACCCCGCCTGAACCGAGCGCGCCACGAGCCGCACCGTGCTTTACCGCCCCTTACGATGAAGGAAGTGCGCGATCTGCTCGAGGCCCAGGACGAGCCTGGGACCTGGCCGCGTCACCCAAGAGGGGTTAAGCGCATGGACCCGGCTTGCCCGCACCGCGTCCAGGACTCGCCAGGCCGGGCGCTGCAGCACCCGGTCTCGCCCCGGGTGCAGCAACAGGATGACCTCCGGATTCCGCCGGAGGATCTCCTCCTCGGAGACCTGGGGCCAGCCGACCACATCCTCGAACACGTTCCGACCTCCCGCAAGCCCGAGGAGGTCATGCACGAAGGTTCCCTGCCCCGCGGTGAGAAACGGCTGATCCCAAACCTCCACGAAGACCCGGGGACGGAGCGCGGAACGGGGCAGTCGGGCCCGGACCCGCTCCACCTGCCCCTGCATCCGGTCCACCACCTGTTGGGCAGCCTCGACCCTCCCCGTCACCCGGCCCAGGAGGAGGATGGCTCGGTAGGTGTCCACCACGGAGCGGGGATCCAGGACCAGGACCCGGTACCCGAGGGTCCGCAACCGCTCGAGGTTCGCCCGCTGGAGGCTCAGAACGCCTACCACGAGATCCGGCCGCAGGGTCACAAGCCGCTCGTAATCCAGTTGGACTCCCCCCACCGTGGGTTTGTGCCGCACCTCCGGGGGGTAGTCATCCGCGCTGGACACCCCCACCACGAGCGCCTGTGCACCGATGGCATAGAGGATCTCCGTCACACTGGGCGCCAGGGAGACGATGCGGCGGGGTGGGACGGGCAACACGAGACCCTGCCCGAGGGCATCCACCACCCGCACGGTCCGGGTCCCCCCCGCGGCTTTCAATGGGAGCCCTGCGAGGACAGCTGCGACGAGCAGCCATTTGGAGAGAGGTGCCCGAAACCATCCCATCACGCGGACCCATGGCAGTATACGGCAAAGGTTACCTTCGGAACAGCCGGCGCCAGAGGTCCCCGAACCGGGAGGGCATCGGCACCGCCTCCCCGGCTACGAGCGGCGTGGAGGCGATGGGGCGGCCCGTCACGATCACTTCCGCTCCCCCCACGGTCTCGCCCGCCTCGATTGGGGGATGGAGATCCGGATGGGCCCAGATCCGGAGGGAGGCCCGGGTCCCCCGGGGGAGGGAGACCGTAAGGTCGCGGGCGGCCACCGCTGGTACGGTCAGCCCTTCCGGGAGCCGGAACGTTCCCACCACGGTTCCCCGGCGCGCGAAGATCCGGAGCACAAACTCCTCAAAGCCATAATCCAGCAGCCGCGCCGCGTCCCGGAACACCTGTGGGGCATTCAGGAGCACCGCGATCAGACGGCGGCCGTTCCGGGTGGCGGAGGCCACCAGGCATCGCCCGGACTGAGCCGTCCATCCTGTCTTTACCCCATCCGCGCCCGGGTAGTGGCCCAGAAGCCGGTTGCCGCTGAGGAAGCGCAGGGGGCCTTGCGGACCTGGGAATTCGTACACCCGGGTGCGGACGATCTCCCGGAAGACGGGGTTCTGGAGCGAGGCTCGGGCAAGGTGCGCCAGATCGGAGGCGGTGGTGTAGTGATCAGGGTGGTGGAGGCCGTGCGGGTTCACGAAGTGCGTGTTCCGGGCCCCCAGGGCCCGGGCCCGGGCGTTCATCCGCTGGACGAACCGCTCCACACTCCCGTCCACCGCCTCCGCGAGGGCCACCGCGGCGTCGTTTGCAGACTTCACGAGGAGCGCGTACACGAGCTCCCGGACCGTCCGCCGCTCCCCTACCTCAAGCCCGATGGAGGACCCTTCCCGCTGTGCCGCGGCCCTCTCCGAGATCGTCACCATGCGATCCAGGGGGAGGTTCTCCAGGACCAGGAGGGCCGTAAGGATCTTCGTGGTGCTGGCAGGCGGGCGCGGAAGGTTTGGATTGCGGGCCAGGAGGATCTGGCCCGTGCGCTCCTCGAGGAGTACGAAGGCTGTGGCCTCCACCTGGGGTGGGGCCCCACGGGCTGGGGATGCCCCGAGCCCCAGAACCAGGATCAACCCGAGCACCAGGGATCTCACGGCCGCTTGCTCCCCCAGAGGGCCTCCTGCACCCGGAGCTCTCCCAGGGGAGGGAGATCCGCGAGATCCCGCAGTCCGAAGCGCCGGAGGAACAGCTCCGTGGTGCCGTACTCCACGGGGTGTCCGGGAGTGGGTCTCCGACCCACCTCCCGGATCAGCCCCCGGTCGAGGAGACGCCGCAGGTGGACATCGCTGCGGGCGCCCCGAATGGCCTCGATCTCCGCCCGGGTTACGGGTTGCCGGTAGGCCACGATGGCCAGAGTCTCCAGGGCGGCCCGGGAAAGGGGCTCTGGCTGCAGATCCAAAAACCGCCGGACGAACTCCCCGTACTCCGGCCGCGTGCACAGTTGATACCCTCCCCCCACCTCCTGGATCATGAGGCCTCGACCTTCGTACGCCCGCTGAAGTTCTTCCAAAAGGAGACGCGTCTCCTCCACGGAGCACCCCACCACCTCGGCCAACCGCTCTGGAGGAACCGGCCCGCCGCTTACAAGGAGCAGACATTCCAGAGCGCCGAGCAGGTTCCGGCGATCTACTTCCCTCATCCCGCCTCCGGCGGAGGAGCGGAGCGGGATTCCACCAAGTGGAGGCGAATGGGCAGGAAGGGCCGAGGCTGCTCGACCCGGATCCGGCGTTGCCGCACGAGCTCCAGCACCGCCAGGAAGGTGACGATCACCACGAGCTTCGGATCCTCCGGCCGGAACAGGGCCTCGAACACCACGCCCGCCGGGGTGGCCTCCAGCGTCCGCAAGATGAAGGCCATTCGCTCTCCCACGGTCACGCCCTCCGCGGGGATCTCCGTCACCACCTCGCGGCTGCGCTCCAGCACACGTCGGAAGGCCGCGAGCAGGTCGTCCAGGGAAACCCCTACTAGAGGCAGCTCCGAGGGATCCACCTCCGCGGGAGGCCGGGTGAACACCTGGCTCTGCACGGCCTCGAGGGCCGCCAGGGCGGACGCCACATCCCGGAACGCTCGGTATGTCTCCAGATCCAGCGGGGATTCCGGCTCTGCCACGGACTCCTCCGCGCCCTCCCCGGCCCGGGGCCGCGCGGGGAGGATCTGTTGGCTCTTGAGGGCCACCAGCACCGCCGCCTGCTGGAGGAAGGCGGTTCGGGCCTCCAGGTCCGCGTCCGGTAGGGATTCCAGGGTCGAGCGGACGACCTCCGCGAGCGAGACCTCCCGGAGGTCCAGCTCCCCCGCCTGGGCTCGGCGCACGGCCTCAGAGACCGTCCCCTCGAACCCCGGGATCCGGATCACCACTTCGTCTCGGACCACGGAAATTTGCGGGACCGAGCACAGGGTGAGATCTAAGAGGGCTCACCCCCCGGGCAAGGCCACGGAGGAGTCCACGGGGGCCACCGCACCCCATGCCTGACGGAGCGCCTCCGAGGACACCACCTCCCCGAAGTAGCGGTCCACATTCCGAAGGGCCACCCGGTGATCCTCCTCGGAGAGGGCTGAGCAGCAGTCCTCCACTACCACCACGTAGTACTCCCGCTGACAGGCATCCCGCGCCGTGGTCTCCACGCACACGTTGGTCACGGTCCCCGTGAGCACCACCGTTTGGATCCCCCGACCCCGCAGCACGAGATCGAGGGAAGTCCCGTGAAACGCGCTGTACCGGTGCTTGTACACCACGAAGTCCTGCGGCTCCGGCGGGAGGACGAACTCCGCGCCCCACGTCCCGGGTCGCAGCATGGGAACCCGACGTCGGTGCTCGCGGCGCTCCGTCCACACGGGGGTGAGCACCTCCGGGAGGTAGTGCGTCCCCACGAACACCACCTGTACCCCCGCGGCCCGCGCATGCCTGAGGAGGGATTCCAGCCGTGGGAGCATCCGGTGCGTGGCCTCCAGGGACATCCCCAGCTTCCCCCAGGCGCCTTCCGGGTGGCAGAAGTCGTTCTGCATGTCGATCACCACGAGCGCGGTGTGCCCGGGCCGGACCTTCTCCGCCAGCGTCACGGTTCTCCCCCTCCGGGTACGATCACATGAAACCCCAGGGTCCCGAATTCACTCATGGCCTGCAGGACCTGGGTGGATTCCTGAAGGGATACGGTCCGGGTCACGAGCCGACCGGGATCCACTCTTCCCATGGCCACCAGGTTCAACAGACCCCGATGGCTTGCCACGGGACAGCCGAAGCTCCCGAGGAAGGAGATCTCATACCGCACCAGGTAGTCCACGGGAATGGAGACCCTTCCCTGCTCCTTCTGGCTGGTGAGGCCGATCTGCACGTGGCGTCCCCCGCGCCGCAGGGCCAGGACCGCGGGCACCGTGGTCTCCGCGGCACCCAGGGCCTCCACGGTGATGTCCGCCCCGCCGTCCGTGAGCTGGCGGATCGCTTCCACGGGGTCCTCGCGCGCGGCGTTCACCGCGGCCACCGCGCCCTCCGCTCGCGCCTTCTCCAGCTTGTCCTCCCGGATGTCCACCGCGATGGGGCGCGCTCCGAGGGCGCTTGCGATCTGCACCGCGCTGAGCCCCACCCCGCCCACGCCGAAGATCGCCACCCACTCCCCGGGCCGCAGCTGGGCCCGATCCACAATCCCGTGGTAGGCGGTCATGTACCGGCAGCCCAACGCGGCCGCGCTCACGAAGCCGACGTTCTCCGGAAGGCGCAACAGATTCACATCCGCCTCCGGGATCAGGACCCTCTCCGCGTACCCGCCGTTGCGACGTACCCCGAGCCCGCCTCCCGTCAGGCACAGGTTGGAACGGCCGGCGGAGCAGTACTCGCACCTGCCACAGGAGATGTGGAAGGGTACGGTCACCCGGTCTCCCGGACGGAAGGACACAACTTCCTTCCCCACCGCCTCCACCACGCCTGCCAGCTCGTGCCCGGGCACCACGGGAAGACTCGGGGTCCTGCCCAGCCACCCCCAGTCCCCCTGCCACACATGCCAATCCGTACGGCAGATCCCGCACGCGTACACCCGCACCACCGCATCCGTGGGACCCGGCTCAGGATCCGGGAGATGCTGAACCACCAGCGGCTCCCGGAACCCCACCATCACCGCGGCCTGCACTTCCCACCTCCCTCTGCCGCCGTGAACCCCTCAGGGCACGAGGACGACCTTCCCGAACTGCTGGCCGGACTCCAGAAACGCGTGCGCCTCCCGCACCTCGGAGAGCGGGAACACCCGGTCCACCACGGGTCTGAGGACGCCTCGCTCGATGAGCGGCAACAGCTCCCACAGCTCCCCCTTCCCGCCCATGTACGTCCCGTACACGGTCACCGCCTTGCCGAAGATGTACCGGATGTCCGTCTGCACCACGGATCCCGTGGTGGCCCCGCACAGCACGAGGCGTCCTCCGCGCCGGAGGCTGCGGAGGCTCACCTCCCACGTGGCCGCGCCCACGTGGTCGAAAACCACATCCGCCCCCCTGCCGCCCGTGAGTTCCCGGACCCGCTCCGCCACGTCCTCCCGTTTGTAGTTGATGACCTCATCCGCCCCCAACGCACGGGCCCGCTCCAGCTTCCAGTCGTCCCCCGCGATGGCGATCACCCGCGCATGGTGGGCCTTGGCGATCTGGATGCCCGCGCTGCCGACCCCGCTCCCGGCTCCCCAGATCACCACCTCCTCTCCGGGGCGCACGCGGGCCTGGGTCACCAGCATGTTCCACGCGGTGAGGAACACCAGGGGGAAGGCGGCCGCTTCCTCGAAGGTGAGGTTCGCGGGCTTTGGGAGCACGTTCACCGCGGGGACCACCACGAACTCCGCATTCGTCCCGTCTCGTCGGGCACCCAGTAGCCCGTAGTGGGGACAGAGGTTATCGGTCCCCCGGATGCATGCGGGACACTGCCCGCAGGAAACCCCAGGGCTCAGGGCCACTTCATCTCCCACCTGCACCGCACGCACGCCTTCTCCCACCGCGTCCACCACGCCCGCACCATCGGAGCCAAGGATGAGGGGAAGGGGCCACCGCCCCGCGGGCCCGCGACGCACCCACAGGTCGAGATGGTTCATGGCCGCGGCCCGGATTCGCACCCGAACGTGGCCGGGAGGTACCTCGGGGACCGGGACTTCCTCCAGCCGCAGCACCTCCGGCCCCCCGTGCTCCCGGATCACCACCGCCCGCATGTACGTCCTCCTCACACGACCCCACGGAGTCTCGGATCCAGGGCGTCCCGGATCCCGTCCCCCACCATATTGAAGGCGAACACCACGATCATCAGCGCCAGACCCGGTGCGAGGGAGAGGATGGGGAAGCTGGTGAGGAACCGATACCCCTCCAGCACCATGGATCCCCACGCGGGGGTAGGGGGTTTGATCCCCACCCCGAGGAAGCTCAGGCTCCCCTCGATGAGCATGGCCCCCCCGAGGCTCAGGCTCGCCTGCACGATGAGGGGCGAAAGACAGTTGGGGAGGATGTGGCGGAACATGATGCGGCTTGTGCTGGCCCCCAGGGCCCGGGCTGCGAGCACGTACTCGTTCTCCTTCACGGAAAGGGTCTGCCCGAAGGTCAGCCGGGTGTACCCCGGGATGAAGGCCACCGCGAGTGCCACCATCACGTTCCGGACCCCGGCACCCAGGAGGGAGGTGATGACCAGGGTGAACACGAGGGGCGGCATGGCCATGAGGGCGTCCATACACCGCATGATGAACACCCCGATTCTCCCCCCTACGAATCCGGCGATGAGCCCCAGGATCACCCCCGCCGCCCCTCCCATGAGAACCGCCCCCACCGCGACGATGAGGGAGGTCCTGGCTCCGTAGATGAGCCGGCTCAGGACGTCCCGCCCCAGGGCGTCCGTCCCCAGCCAGTGCTCCGCACTAGGCCGCTGGAGGACGTTGCGGAGGTCCTGGGCGTATGGATCGTAGGGAGCCAGCAGGGGCGCGAAGAGGGCCGAGGCAAGGAACATCCCCACCACCACGAGCCCGAACACCACCAGAGGACGCGAGAAGAGGACCCGCCGGACCCTGGCACTGACCACCCCCCGCGCCGGCCGTGCGACCGCCGTCCACTCCGCCACTCTAGCCATATCGAATCCTCGGGTCCAGGAATCCGTACATCAAATCTACCATAAGCGTGATCATGGTCGTGGAGATGCCCGTGAGCAGGGCGAAGCCCTGAACCACGGGGTAGTCCTTGGCCACCACACTGTCCACCGCCAGCCGGCCCAGTCCCGGGATGTTGAACACGGTTTCGATCACCACGGTTCCGCCGATGACGAAGTTCAACAGCAGTCCCGCGATGGTGACCACGGGGATGAGGGCGTTCTTGAGGGCGTGTCGGGAGATCACCTGCCGCTCGATCACGCCCTTGGCCCGCGCGGTACGGATGTAGTCCTGGCGCAGGACCTCCAGCATGCTGCTCCGGGCCTGGCGGGCCAGGGCTGCCATGGGCAGGGTGGCCAGCACCACCACGGGCATCACGCTCTGGCGGAAGCTCATCCAGAAGTCCTCAAAGGGCGAGGTGTACCCGAAAATGGGAAGCCACCGGAGCCGGAGACCGAAGATGTAGATGAAGAGGATCGCCAGCCAGAAACTGGGAGCGGTGATGCCGATGTTCGCGATGAAGGTGACGAGGGTATCCAGCCACGTTCCCCGGCGCAGGGCACTGATGATCCCCAGGAATACTCCCACCACGCCCCCTACCGCGAGCGCGGTGACCCCGATGTGGAGGGAGATAGGCAGCCTCTTGGCGATCTCCGACCGTACGTCCACCCGCTGGATGATGGACGTCCCCAGGTCTCCCCGGGTCACCAGACCCCACAGCCACCGCACGTACTGAACGGGGAGGGGTTGATCCAGCCCGAACTCCTTCCGGAGGAGGGCGAGCCGTTCCTCCGAGGCCGCCTCAAACTCCTCCGCGGTGATCAGCATGAGCACGGGGTCCCCGGGGAGGAGCCGCATGAGCAGGAACACCACCACACTCAGCAGCCAGACTACCAGGAGGGACTGCAGGAACCTCCGCAAAATATAGGTGCTCATGGTACCTTACCCACCACCCCTCGCCTCGGTCTATCGCCTTCACGAGAAGGTAAGGACGGTGCGGATCACCTCCCCCCTGCGCATCCACTCGAAGCTCTCGTTCACGGACTCCAGCCCCGCCTTCCGGCTCACCATCTCGTCCAGCTTCAGTCGCCCCTGCCGATACAGCTCCAGGTACCGCGGGATGTCCACAGGGAACCGATTGGATCCCATGACGGATCCCTGCAGGCGCCGTTCCCGCAGGATCTGCCTCGGCTCCAGCTCAAGGGTGTCCGTCATGGAGGGCACCCCGATGATGGTGGCGGTGCCCAGGGGTGCCAGGCAGTCCACGCACTGCCGATACACTTTCGGAGAGCCGACGACGGCGAACGAGTAGTCCACCCCCTCGCCGGTCAGCTTCAGGATAGCCTCCACCGGATCTACCTCGGAGGCGTTCACCACGTCCGTGGCCCCGAACCGTCTTGCGATCTCCAGCTTCTGCGGCAGGATGTCCACCGCGATGATCCGACGGGCCCCCGCCAGGTGCGCCCCCTGTACCACCGAGATTCCCACTCCCCCCAACCCGAACACCGCCACGGTGCTGCCCGGCTGTACCTTGGCAGTATTGAACACAGCTCCTACCCCCGTCAGAACCCCACAGCTCAGCAGCGCGGCTGCCTCGAAGGGCACATCGTCGGGAATCTTCACCACCGCGTTCTCGTGGATCAGCATCTGCTCCGCGAAGGCCCCGATGTTCGCGAACTGGTTCACCGCCTGTCCATCGCGCCGCAGGCGCGGGGGCTCCGATGGATCCCGCTTCGTGTAGGGGCTACGGCAGAGATTCAGGTGCCCTGTCAGGCACTCCTTACACTGTCCGCAGAAGGCGGTCACGCAGACCACCACATGGTCTCCCGGCCTCACCCGGGTCACGAGGCTCCCCACCTTCTCCACCACCCCCGCCGCCTCGTGCCCCAGGACCATAGGAAGGGGCGCGGGCAGATCTCCGTCCGCAATGTGTAGGTCGCTGTGGCATACCCCCGCGGCCACGGTGCGCACCACCACCTCCCGCGGACCGGGCGCGTCCACCTCGATATCCTGGATCATCAGGGGCTTTTTGGGTTCCTGGAGCACCGCCGCCTTCATCGCTTTGCCCTCCTGGTCTGGATTCGCGCCGCCCTCATGTTCCCTTCGGGGACCCCACCACGGCGGGCATCCGGCCCTCCACGGAGGCCTGCTGGAGGATGCGCCACAGCTTCTCTGGTCGGAGGGGCATGTCCAGGTGCCGCACCCCAAAGGGGGCCAAGGCATCCACCACCGCGTTCACGAAGGCCGGGGTCCCTCCGATGGTCCCGGACTCCCCCACCCCCTTGGCACCCAGGGGATTTGTGGGCGAAGGGGTGACGGTGTGGTACAGCTCCAGAGGCGGGACGTGCGTGGCCCGGGGCATGGAGTAGTCCGCTAGGCTCGAGACGAGGGGCTGTCCGTCCGACCCGTACGCCACCTCCTCCAGCAGGGCCTGCCCGAGCGCCTGAACGATCCCTCCCTGGATCTGGCCCGCCACGAGCAGCGGATTGATCATCACGCCCACATCATCTACCGCCACGTACCGGCGGACGGACACCTCCCCCGTCTCCCGGTCCACCTCCACCACGCACAGGTGGGCTCCGAACGGGAAGGTGTTGGAGGGAATGGAGAAGGTAGCCGATTCCTCCAGGCCGGGCTCCATCCCCTTCGGGAGGCGCATGGGCTGATACGCCGCGGCCGCCACCTCCGCGATGGGAAGGGATCGGTCGGGGACGCCCCGCACGAATACCCGTCCTCCCTGCAGCTCCAGATCCCCCACAGAGGCCTCCAGGAGATGCGCGGCGATGCGGAGGAGCTTGCGCCGCACCTTCTCCGCGGCCTTCAGGACAGCGGACCCTCCCACCACCAGGGTCCGGCTTCCTCCCGTGCCTCCTCCCACAGGGATGGCCAGGGTGTCCCCGTGGACCACCCGCACCTTGTAGGGATCGATCCCCAGCCGCTCGGCCGTGATCTGGGCAAATCCCGTGGCGTCCCCCTGGCCGTGGGGAGAGGTTCCTGTGAACACCACGGCGGTGCCGTCCGCGTTCAAGCGGACCTTCGCCCACTCCCAGCCGAAGGCACAGATCTCCACGTACGTGGAGAGGCCGATCCCCAGGTACCGTCCCTCCTGGCGAGCCCGCTCCTGCTCCGCCCGCAGCTTTGGATATTCCGCCTTCTCCAGAAGCACCCGCAGGGCTTGGTGGTAGTCGCCGCTGTCGTACCGCAGGCCCGTGGGCGTGCGATAGGGGAAGGCGCCCTTGGGGAGGAGGTTGCGGCGCCGGACCTCCGCGGGGTCCAGGCCGAACTCCCGGGCCACGAGATCCATCCCTCGCTCCAGGTAATACGTGGCCTCCGGACGACCCGCGCCCCGGTACGCCCCGGAGGGTGTCTTGTTCGTGTATACCCCTACCACCTCGATGTCCACCGCGGGGATGCGATAGGGTCCCGTGAGCATCCGGGCCGTCATCCCGGCGATGACCAGGGTGGTGGTGACCGCATAGGCCCCTAGGTCCCCCACGATGCGGGCCCGCAGTCCGGTCACCCGCGCCCGCGGGTCACAGGCGAGCTCCAGGTCACACAGCTGGCTCCGGCCGTGGGCGCTCGCCACCATACTCTCGCTGCGCCGCTCTACCCACTTCACCGGCCGTCCCAACCGCTGTGCGAGGTGTGCCACCAGAACGTCCTCGGGGCAGGCGTTGAGTTTGAGGCCGAACCCGCCACCTACGTCCGGCGTGATCACCCGGACCTGAGTTGCATCCAGTTTCAGGGCCCGCGCCAGGGTGTCCCGCAGACTGTGGGGCAGCTGCGTGGAGGCCCATACGGTGAGCTGCTCCCGGACTCCGTCCCACTCCGCTAGCACGCCGCGCGGCTCCATGGGGGCTGCCGCCAGCCGCTGGTTCCACATCCGCTGGCGGATCACCCGGGCGGCGTTCCGGAATGCCTCCTCTACTTCCCCCTGTCGGATGTTCAGCCGGAGGCCTACGTTGTCCCCCAGACGCGGATGCACCAACCGACGTCCTTCCAGAGCCTCCAGGGGATCCACCACCGCCTCCAGGGGCTCGTAGGCCACCCGGACCGCCGCGGCCCCGTCCTCCGCCGCAGCCCGGCTCTCCGCGAGCACCGCGGCCACGGGCTGCCCCACGTACCGGACCACCTCCCGGGCCAGGACGGGATGCGGGACGGGCTGGGTTCCAGGCGGCCCCATCACTGGGACGTCCTGGATCCCGAGATCCGAAGCGAGGAGAACCGCCACGACCCCCGGCTGGCGCAGGGCCTCCGAGGTGTCCACCTCCACGATCCGCGCGTGGGCATGGAGGCTGCGGACCAGGGCCACGTGGAGGACCCCAGCCGGGTTCAGGTCATCCAGATAAGCTCCCTTTCCCTGCAGGAGCTTGGGATCCTCGATGCGGCGTACCTGGCGCCCGAGCCACGTCCACTCTCCCGTCATGCTCCCTTCTCCGTGGTGGTTTCCATGGCACTATTCGCCCGTGGGGATCGCGATCCCTGCTTTCTGCACCCGGCGGCTCTGCCAGGTGCTGAGCCGCCGGGGCATGACCCCGATCAGGACGGAGAAGGCTCCAGCCGCTCCTCCCGCGCTGAGGATGTGTACGTCCGAGGGATCCCGGATGAGGTGCACCCACCGGTCGTCCGGGTCCACCTCCTCCACCCACCGCCGGGGCTCCCCCCACGCGTACCCGCCCTTGCGGTTGTCCCCGATGGCCCGGAAGTCCTGAGCCCGGCGCCGGGCGTGGGCCTGGAGGAACTGGCGGATCCCCGCTTTTGTCCACCCCTCCCGGCTGAGCAGATCCCGGTGCTCGGGACCGATGAGGAGCACGTACTCCGTATAGCCTACGGGGCCGAAGGCGGGAATGGGAGACATGGCGTCCGCGATGGCCCGCAGGAGCCGTTCTCCCCCTCCGTCCGGGTCGAAGTATCCCACGGTACTGGGGCCCCGGCAGGCCATCACGGTGACCACGCTGTCCTCGGCGGCATATCCCCGATCCACGTGGAAGGGCTCCCAGGGACTGCCCTCCTCATCCTCTCCGATGCAGTACGTGTACTGCCCGGGGTGCCCAAAGGTGGACCGGTCCGTCTCCAGGGATCCTCCCAGGTTGATGAGCAGGAGCCGCAATACCCGTCCGATGGTGGCGTTGGCCCGGTTTCCAGGACCGAACAGCCGTTCCCGACAGTTGATTCCGATCCGGTGCCGGACAGGGCCGTTCACGATCACCAGGAGGCCCGGCCCTGCCGTGGTGCAGGCCACCGCCTGAAGGTTAAAGGCGGGGTCCAGGATGGCCTCTACCGCCGCCAACACCACGGGCATGTACTCCGGCTTGCACCCCGCCATCACCGCGTTCGCCGCCACGAGCTCTACCGTGGCCGGCGTGTTCCGGGGTGGAACAACGCCCAGGACTTCCTCTCCCCGACGGCCCGAGGCCTCGACCATACGGTCCACAAGGGGCCGCAGGGGAGGGAGGACGGGAAGCCCATCCGTACACCCATGCTCCATGAGGTACTCCACCAGCTCCGCGTACTCCGGCAGCATCCGTGTCCCTCACCCGCTCTGCGCTACCCGGAGCTGTCCCAGCGCGCGCAGCAGGCGCTCCGCCACGGGATCCAGGAGCTGCTCCGCGCGTTCCGCGGCCTCCTCCGGGGTGAGATTCGCCAGGGGATGCGGCATCACCACGAACCGCGGCTCCTGCACCTTCCGAGTGGCCTGGATGGCCCGCACCGTAGGCACGAAGGGCTCTGTGATCACGGCCACCGCCGGGATCCCCCGCTCGATGAGGTTGATGGCGTCGTGCACACTGCACGCGCTGCAGGACCCTCAGTCCCCCACCCCGGTAAGGACCAGGTCCGCGCCATCCGCCACCCGCCCCAGCTCCTCCTCTGTGGCAGGTACGGACGGGAATCCCTTGACCACGAAGGGCCCGATCCGGACCCCGTACCGGTCCGCCAGCCGTCGGGCGAGTTCCCGCAACAAACGCTCCGAGCCCGGCTTGGAGTTGTCCAGCAATCCGCACCGCAGCCCCCGCAGCCGCTCTGGGTCGAGCCGGACCTGGGAAAGGGAGGCAGTTGCCGCCTCTCCCTCTTGCCACAACCTCCCTCCCGTGGGGTCCACGATCTCCAACCGCCAGTCCCGCATCCTGCTTCCCTCCTTACCGCCGGATCCAAGCCTCTCCGGGTGTCCACCACGGCCAGGTGACCCACTTCATGTGGTTGGTGTTCTGGACATGGGGGCGCTTCACGTATGCCCGCGGCGAGCGCCACACCGTCACGTGCAGGTGCTCCTGCAAGAGGATCCGATGCAGCTGCTGCGTCTTGTACCCCTCCGGCCGCAGGGTGGCGACGGATTCCGCGAACACCTGAAGTAGAGCCGCGGGCCGCGCCATGCTCGCCCACACCTCCGGAGGATTCACGAAGTAGAAGCCCACGAAGCTGTTGTAGTTCGCGAAGAATCCAAGGAAGTGTACCAGGATCCCCCGCCAGCCCCGCGTGGAGTACTCCCGGTATCTCGGGGCCTCCGGGAACTCCACCTCCGCGTGGATCCCCACCTCCCGCAGGTACCGTTGAATGGCCAGCACGTGGTCCCGCGGGATGAACGGCGCCGGGATAAGCCGGGTGCTGAACCCGTTCGGGTATCCTGCCTGTGCCAGCAGTTCCCGCGCCCGCTGCGGGTTGTACGTGGGACCCCGGTAATCCCGCAGGTACGCGGATTGCTCGGGGAACGCCAGCTGGTTTGTGGGCTGCAGCAGCCCGAACCCCAGCCCCCGGGCAATGGCTTCCCGGTCGATGGCATAGCTCAGGGCCTCCCGGACCCGGCGATCGGCAAACGGGGAATCCGCGTTGGCGCTATCGGGAATCAGGGTTAGGATGGCGTTGTCCGCAGCCATCAGCTCAAACCCCGCCCCCCGCAGCTCCGCGATGAGCGCCAGATCCTGGAGCCCCGTCACGTCGATCTGTCCCGCCAGGAGAGCCGCCTTCAGGGTTTGGGGGTCTCGGATGAACCGGATCTCCACCCCATCCAGGTAGGGCTTGCCCCGGTCCCAGTACTGCCCGAACCTCCGATAGCGCACGTAGGCGTCCCGTTCATACCGCTCCAGTTGGAAGGGGCCCGTTCCCACCGGGTGCCACCGGGCCCGTTCCAACCCCAACCGCTCCAGGGCCGCGGGCGAGATAACGGTTGCGGGAGTCCCCGCCAAGGTCACCAGCACCCGGTTGTCCCATCCTTTTAACCGGATCCGCACCGTGTCCCGATCCACCGCCTCCACCGCCTCGAAGTAGGGGATCAGCCCCCGCTCCATCTGCTTCTGCAGGTTGAACTGTACCGCCTGGGCGGTGAGATCGGTTCCGTCGTGGAACTTCACCCCCTTGCGCAGGTGCAGGGTGATGACCCGTCGGTCCGGGCTGATCTCCCATCGCTCCCCGAGCTTCGGCATGACCCGGCCCCCGCGGTCCATCCACAACAGGGGCTCCAGGGCCGGTACGGCCGCGCAGATGGAGATGCCCACAATTTCCCAGGGAACTCCGAAGGGCCCTCCCGGCGCTTCATCCACGACCCGAAGGAGGCCTCCCCGGGAAGGGGCCGCGGCCCCCGCGCCGCCCACGAGGAGCAGGGCGAGCAGCAATGCCGCTCCCGCGCCAACCCGTTGGAATCGAAGCTTTGCCGTCTTCCTCTCCGTCATCTTCCCTCCCTCTCGCCTGATGTCAGCGATCCAGCCACGCGTCCTCAGGTGCCCAGAAGGGCCAGGTGGCCCACCGGAGGTGCTTGGTGTCACGCACAGATTTCTGCATCACGTAGAGTCTCCCGTAGCGCATGAGGGGGATCACGGTGAGGTCGCTGAGGAGCAGGCGGTGCAGTGCCTGGACCTTGTGCCGCTCCTCCCGCAGGGTCCGCACGGAGTCCCGGAACAGGACCTCCAGCTGGGATGGGCGCCGCATGCTGGCATATCCCTCCGGGGACTGCGTGTAGTAGAAGCTCACGTGCGCGTTGAAGTTCGGGAAGTACCCGAACACGTGGATGAGCATCCCTCGCCAGCCCCGCCGCTGGTACTCCGTGTAGCGGCCGATCTCGGGGAGCTCCAGCTGGGCGCGGATCCCCACCGCGCTCAGGTACTGCTGGATCGCGACCGCGATGTTACGGTCCAGGTACGGAGCCGGGATCAGGGTGGTCTCGAACCCATTCGGGTATCCTGCCTGTGCCAGCAGTTCCCGAGCTCGCTGCGGGTTGTACGTGGGGCCGGGGTGGTCCTGGAGGTACGCCCGGGATTCCGGGACCGTGAGTTGGCTCCATCCCTGGGAAAGACCGAAGAGGGTGGCCCGGGCGAGGGATTCCCGGTCGATGGCATACCCGATGGCCTCCCGCACCCGCCGGTCTGCCAGGGGGGAGTCGGGGTTCGCGCTGTCCGGGACCAGGACCACCACCCCACCGAAGAAGGATTCCGCGGGATAGCCCTCCCGGACCAGCTCCGCGGCGACCGGATAGGGACCGAGCCCCGCCACGTCCACCTGCCCCGCGAGGAAGGCGGCCCGCAGGGTCTGAGGGTCCCGGATGAACCGGATCTCCACCCCGTCCAGATAGGGCTTGCCTGTTTGCCAGTAGTTCGAGAACCTCCGGTAGATCACCGCGGCGTCCCGCTGGTAACGGACGAACCGGAAGGGTCCGGTGCCGACCGGCTCCCACCGGGCCCGATCCACCCCTTGCCGCTCGATGAAGGACGGGGACGCCAGGAGGGCGGAGGTACCCATGAGGTTCAGCCAGATCCGGTTGTCCCACTCGTGGAGGTGAATGCGTACCCGCCGGTCATCCAACGCCTCTACGGATCGGAAGGGGACCCGGCGGGCCTCTACCTGACGCTGGAGGTTGTAGACCACCGCCTGTGCGGTGAGGGGCGTTCCATCGTGGAAGCGGACGCCCCGCCGCACGGTGATGGTGACGGAGCGGCGATCGGAAGCCACCTCCCACCGCTCCGCAAGCCGCGGATAGACGCGTCCCTGCCGGTCTACCCACAGGAGGCTTTCGAAGGCGGGGATGGCCGCGCACACGGAGACCCCCACGATCTCCCATGGCACGCCGAAGGGCGAACCTGGAGGTTCGTCCACCACCCGCAGAACTCCCCCGCGCTTAGGGCCCGGGGCAGCTTCCGCGAGGGGCAGGCCCACGGGTGGCCTCACGGCTAGGCCGAATCCTAGCGTCACCACCAGTATCCACCCTACGATCCGCATGCGCATCCGCCTCCCCACCTTACCTGTGCATTTCACGCCCCGATGTCCTTCCCGATGGCCTGGGCCACGGCCCGGTACTGGGCGTAGTCTCCCAGGGGGCAGACGGCCACTCCGGGGATCACGATCACGCTGGCGGTGATCAGTCCTGCCTCCCGGCTCGCGAGGAAGGCCACGAGCGCTCCGATGTCCTCGGGGAGGGCAATCCGTCGACTTGCCAGCCGGGCCTCCACCTCCTCTTTCCGCATCTGGGTGCGCATGCGGCCCGTGAGGATCCCCGCGGGGAGAACGGCGTTCACCGTGATTCCGTACGGGTAGAATTCCGCGGCGAGCTGCCGTGTGAGGCCAAGAAGACCCCGCTTGGAGGAGGTGTAGCAGGCTCCCCCGTTCAAGCTGGCCCGAAGGGCCGCCAGGGAGGAGAGGTTGACGATGCGGCCGAACCCCTGTCGGACCATGTGGGGGAGGGCAGCCCGGCTCATGTAGAAGGGTCCCGAGAGGTTCACCCGCAAGTAGCTCCACCACTCCTCGTCCGGCATCCGCTCCACCGCGGGGGAACGCCCCAGGCGCGCCGCATTGTTCACCAGGATGTCCAGCCGCCCCCACCGATCCACCACGGACTCCACCATCCGGCGGGCCTGGCTGGGGTCCGAGACATCCCCCACCACCGGCCACGCTTCCCGGCCCCTGCCGCGGATCTGGTCCACCGTGGCCTGCGCATATTCCTCCTGGAGATCGTTCACGGCCACCCGGGCGCCTTCCTCCGCCAAGGTCCGCGCGATGCCCGCTCCCCCGCCGCCCAGCGCTCCGCCACCCGCACCCGTGACCAGGGCCACCATACCTTCCAACCGGCCCATGCCACGACCTCTACACGAACGCGGTCTCCCGGCGCCCCCCGCCTCCTCCGGGCACCACGGATACCGCTCCATCGATGGGGATAGCCGCCCCCGTGATGTAGCCCGCCTCCCGACTTGCCAGGAACACCACCAGGGCCGCCACCTCCTCGGGGGTCCCAGCTCGGAGCGCGGGAATCGTGGCCGCCACCGCGCTCTGCCGCTCCTCCGGCCAGTCCTCCAAGAGCTTCGGTGTGAGGATGAACCCTGGCAGGATGGCGTTCACCGTGATGCCGTGCTGGGCCACCTCGATGGCCAAGTGTCGGGTGAGCCCGTACAGAGCCTCCTTTGTAGCTACGTACGGCACCCCGTGCAGCAGGCTCGTGCGGATGGCGGAGATGTTGGAGACGTTGATGATCCGGCCGAACCTCCGAGCTCGCATGTGCCGCACCGCGGCCCGGCTCAGGTAAAACGGAGCATGCACGTTCACCGCGAGGCTTCTCTCCCACTCCTCGTCCGACACCTCGTCCGCCCGCTGGCCACTCGCGTGGTACTCCGCCTTGTTCACGAGGACGTCCAGCTGCCCGAACCGTTCCACCACCCGCTCCACCAGCTGGTCCGCCTGCCGGACATCCGCCACGTCCGCGGGGAACGCCTCCGCCTCTAGCCCCTCCCCCCGCAGCTCCTGCACCGTGGCTTCCGCCCACTCCGCAGTCCGATCGTTCACCGCCACCCGGGCACCCGCCTGGGCTAGGGACCGGGCGATCACGGGCCCGACTCCCCCCTTGGAGCCGCCCCCGGCGCCCGTCACCAGGGCCACCATCCCGCTGAGGTCGCACAACCGTACCCTCTGCATCCCTCCCTCCTCTCTAGCCCGCGTCCTTCCCAGTCCTCTGCTTGTAGGCCTCGAAGTTCCCCAGGGCACTCCCTACCCCTCGGTCCAGGGGGATAGCCGCTCCGGAAATGAAGGACACATCCCGCCGGGAGAGGAAGGCCACGAGTTTCCCGATCTCTTCCTCGGGATCCAGGGGGCCCAGTCTCCCCTCCGCCTGCAACCATTCCGGTCTCATCCGCAGGATCCGGGGGTTCCGGATGCCGGTGGGCATAAGCGCGTTCACCGTGATCCCAAACTGCGCCACCTCAAAGGCCATCTGCCGGGTCAGTCCCAAAAGCCCCGTTTTCGCGGTGGTGTACGTGGAGCCGCTCACGAATCCCGTGCGGACCGCGGCGAGGGAAGCGATGTTCACGATGCGACCAAATCCTTGTGGGATCATGTGCCGTAGGGCAGCCCGGCTCATATAGAAGGGGCCCGAGAGATCCACCGCCACCTGACGGTGCCAGATCTCGTCCGGGAGCCGTTCCACCGCGGGGATCAGGCCACCGATGGCCGCGTTGTTCACCAGGATGTCCAGCCGGCCGAAATGGCGCACCACGGCGTCCACCATCCGCTGGGCTTCCGCGGGGTCCGAGACATCCCCCACAATGCCCCACGCCTCTCCGCCCCTGCTGCGAATCTGATCCACGGTGGCCTGCGCATATTCCTCCGTGAGGTCGTTCACCGCCACCCGGGCACCCTGGCGAGCCAGGTACCGGGAGATGCCGGCTCCGCCTCCGCCGTCTTCCCCACGGCCCGCGCCCGTCACCAGGGCCACCATCCCCTCCAGCCACCTCTCCTCCCGTGCCATTCCCCCTCCTCCACGGTCAGTTTCGCGGTGGTCTCCGGATCGGGATCGTGGCGCTCTGCCAGGCGAAGGTGGGGCAGACGGTGGACACCCCCGCGTTCCGAGCCCCCGCCACCACCAGGGTGATGGCCTCC
>JANXCW010000017.1 GCA_025059775.1 Armatimonadota bacterium | reverse complement strand
ACCTCGTGGGCCTGCTGGACCGGCCGACCGAGGGCCGGGTCCTCCTGGCTGGCCAGGACGTCTCCGACCTCCCAGACCACGCCCGGTCAGTACTCCGCCGGGACCTCATCGGCTTCGTCTTCCAGAGCTACTACCTGTTGCCGGAGCTGAACGTCCTCGACAACGCCCTGCTGCCCCTCCGCCTCAAGGGCCCGGTCCGGTCAGAGGAGCTCCAGCGCGTCACCGGCCTGCTGGAACGCGTCGGCCTGCTCCCCTACGTCCGGGCTTTCCCCCATCAGCTCTCCGGCGGCCAGCAGCAGCGGGTGGCAGTGATCCGGGCCCTGGCGAACGACCCCGTGCTCGTCCTCGCAGACGAGCCCACGGGGAACCTGGACAGCGCCAGCGGGCGGGCGGTCTTCGAACTGATGCGGGAGCTCAACCGCTCTCTCAAGAAGACCTTCGTCATGGTCACCCACGACGAGCGGTTCGCGGCCGAGGCGGACCGCGTGGTCCGCATTCAGGACGGCCGGGTCGTCCCTTAGAAGCCCCGCGCCTCACCGCGACGGAGGAGCCTCAGGTCTACCGGACGGCTCACCGTCTCAGCCGGGTCTAGGGTAGCTCGGCTCCCGGCAAGCAGTCCGCGTGAGGGCCACGGTGCACAGGGTGGAGGGTTACGGCAAACACCTGCTCCTCTACTTGGGTGGTCTACCGCCGGGCGCACAGACCGTGCCTCCGCTGCGGTGAGCCCGTCCGTCGCCTAAACACCGGGGGGTCACCTTCTACTGCTCCGGCTGCCGGCCTGGACCACGCCCCTGAGTGCGGGCTGTCCACCCGCCCCGACCCCTCCCAGACACCCGACCCGGGGAGAGCTGCCGGCCCTTCCACATGCGCGGACCCCAGAGCGCCCGGAAGAAAGCCGGAAACAGGAGGATAGGCCCCACAGGGGCGAAGAGGCCGGACCACAGGGGACCGCCCGCGACACCCTGAGACGCCAGCCGTTCGAGCACCATCGCCCCCTCAGACCCCACCGACCCCGGAGCCAAGGGAGCGTGTAGAGGGCCAGATGGTATACCAGGGATCCCACCAGAACCCCCGGGGAGCCTGAGTGCACCTCGAGGAGGTTCTTGCTGAACCCCTCCACCATCTCCCCGTACGTCCGGTACATCCGAGTCCGGAAGAGCAGACCCCCTGAAAAAGGCCGAACTGGCGGAACCGTCGGGCGAGCGCCACGTCCTCCAGCACGGGGTCACGAACCGCCCGGTGCCCGCCCGCGCGGAAGTATGCCTCCCGCCGAACGGCCAGCACCTGGCCGTTGGCGAGCCCTAGACGCCGCAGAACGCCATGGGGGAGGAACCCGAAGGCCCCGTTCAGCAGGAAGCTCACCGCCGAGCCCAGCAGGATCCCCTGGACATCCTGCCGCGGCCAGACGGAAACCAGTCCATACGCACCCAGCGCCTGCACGAGTTCGCCGAGGGCACCGGGCCCCCACTGCACGTCGGCATCCGTGAACACCAGCACGTCTCCCCCCGCAGCCTGGGCCAGCTGCCATGCCGCCCAGGGTTTCCCCAGCCAGCCAGGAGGTAGAGGCTCACTACGGAGGAGTCGGAACCTCGAATCCGCGCCGGCGGCCTCCTGGGCGACCACGCCGGTGCCGTCCTCCGAGCCGTCATCGAGGACGAGGACCTCCGCCGCGCCCTGACCCAGCAAACCCGGTAGGGTTCGACGGAGGTTGGGGACCTCGTTCCGGGCGGGCACCAGGATAGACACACGGACCTCGGAGGGGAGGGAGCCCCCTCGCAGGATGGGGAAGCGCACGGCGTTGTACGCCAGCACGGCGAACCGGGCGGCAGCGAGCCACTCGATCCCGCTCAGATTTCTCCACCAACCCACCGGAACCACCGGATCCACCGCGCCACCCGCTCATCGAGACTGGACCGTCCCCGGAGGACGAGCCGGAACTGCGGCGGGACCGTCCTGGGGTGCGTAGCCGCCAGCGTCTCATCGACTCTCCGGAGCCCACCGCCGAGGACCTCCGCCAGATCCTGTCCGGGAGGAACCGGCGGGCCGACCCATACGAACGCCTCGGGGAGCTCGAAGCCCCGCAACACCACCCGGACCGCCACCGGCACGAGCGGGACACCCGCCCGGTCCGCGAGGTATCGGGCTCCCCGACGCACTGGGCCTAGTGTCCCCGGATACCGCAGCTCCCCCTCCACGAACACCGCGATCCACTCTCCCCGTCGGAGCCTCCGCAGGGCTTCCCGGACACGCCGTGCGTCGACCGCTCCGACCGCGGCGAGCACGGGAAACGCCCGGAGGTTCTCGGCTGAGACCAGCACGCTCACCCGCTGGCCCGCAAGCCTGGCGAGGAGGCCGGCGAGATGACCGTCGAAATAGCTGTGGTGATTCATGGCGAGCACGGCAGGCCCCTCCGGGAGTTCCCCCTCGAGGTAGACCCCACGGAGGCTCGCCGTCAGGCTGCGGAGGAACATGCGGGTTATGGCCTGCCCGATCCGCTCCGTGACCAGACGGCGAATTGTTGATCCGTCACACACCTGGACCCTCCGAGCCCGAGAACCGTCGCCGCACGGCCACCTCCCGGAACTGGAAGATGGCCTCAAGCCGACGGGCCACCGAAGCGGCCAGGAGCCGATCGCCCAGCCATCCTCCAGGGAGCGCGTAGACCACGAGGTCTCGGACTTCTACCCCTCCAGGAACGATGCGGAAGTGGTGCTCATGGTGCCACAGGCGGTAGGGGCCAAGCCGCTGTTCGTCCACGAACAACGAGCCTTCCCGGATGTGGGTGATCTCCGCCACCCACGGCCAGGCGAGCCCTCCGAAGGGGCGCACGCGGTACTCCAGGAGGAGCCCCGGATACATGCGGTCCGGTACTGGTGAGACCAAGCGCAGGTCGAGCCACGGGGGAGTGATCTCCGGTAGATTGCGGGGATCTGCGAAGAACTCCCATACCGTCCCGAGCTCCGCGTGCAGTACGAGCGTCCGCTCCAGCCGGTGCAGAACACCCCTCACGGCAGGGTCAGGGTCGCCCGGAGTGCGCTTTCGAGGTCGGGCCATCGGAACTGGAATCCTGACTCCACCAAGCGCCGGGGCACCACGCGGTTCCCAGACAGCAGGGCTTCGTCCGCCATCTCTCGCCCGAACGCTAGCCGCAGCGCGAACGCCGGCACGCGCAGCACCGCGGGCCGGCGGAGGACGCGTCCCAGGGTCCGGGCGAACTCCGCGAAGGGGACCGGGTTGGGGGCGGTCAGGTTCATGGGGCCATCCACGGACGTTGCCGACACCAGGAACTCCACCGCCCGCAGCCAGTCCTCCAGGGCGATCCAGCTCACGCCCTGCTGACCGTCCCCCACGCCCCCCCAAGCCCCAGGCGGAACACGGGTAAGAGGGTAGCCAGGAACCCTCCCTGCCGGGCGAGGACCGGCCCGGTCCGCAGGAGCACGGTGCGGATCCCTGCTGTCCGGGCCGGCTCGGTCGCCGCCTCCCAGTCCACGCAGAGGGACGCTAGGAACCCCCGCCCCGGTGGACTCGTTTCGTCCAGCACCTCCTCGAAGGGCCTAGGTCCGTAGTAACCCGTCGCAGAGGCTGAGAGGAAGACCCTGGGCGGCTGCTTGAGCCGGACCATGGTCTCGCTCAGCAGCCGGGTTGCAGCCACACGGCTTGCGCGCAGCTCCCGCTTGTACGCCTCCGTCCAGCGGGCTGGGGCGATCCGGGCACCGGCCAGATTGACGACGACGTCGCATCCGGCGAGGGCCCCTGCGTCCAGCTCTCCACGACTAGGTTCCCAGCGGACCCCGTCGGCTCCTGGCCTGCGGCTGATCGGGATCACCGCGTACCCCGCGGCCTCCAACCGCGCCCGCAGGGGCCGCCCCAGCAATCCGGAGGCTCCCGTAATGGCGATCCGCACGCCTCTACCGTAAGCCCGCACTCCGGGGCGTTCAAGGGGCTGTCCAAGCCTTGGAGGCCCGATTCGGCCCCGCCCTTATGGGGCGAGGTCAACCCAGGCCCCTGTGCCGCGCTCAATGCGAATAAGATGGATCCCCTCGTGCAGACCGGCATTCGACCGGGCCCGGGGCTCTGCTATGCTAGAGGTACAGCCGGAGAGGTGCGGGAGTCCGGCCGATCCGGCACGCCTGGAGGGCGTGGAGGCGGGTTGATGCCCGCCCCATGGGGGTCAAACTTCACCCCCTCCGTGAGCCCGAGCCCAGGAATGTCTGTGCGACCCCGGGTGGTCTTCTTCGACCTTGACGACACCCTGGTGGACGAAACGGGGCTGATGGCCGACTGCGTCCGCCAGGTAGCCGAAGTCATGCAAGACACTTACCCACTGACCCCGGACCTGGTGGTCCGGACCTACCTGGAGGCCTCCGTAGACCTCTGGCGGCGCGTGACCCCTGCCCAGCCCGGGGTCACCATCCGCCGGATGCGCCGGTGGACCTGGGAAGAGACGCTGCGCCGGCTCGGTGTCTCCGGCCCTGTGGAACCGTTCCTCGAACGCTACACGTCCCTCCGCGATGGCCTCGTCCGGGCCTTCCCGGACGCGCGCCCCGTGCTCGTGGAGCTGCGCCGGCGCGGGTACCGCACGGGAGTGATTTCCAACGGGGAGACCGCACTCCAGCGGTGGAAGTTGCAGGCTACCGGGCTAGAGCAGCTGCTGGAATCGGTGCTGACCAGTCAAGAGGTGGGCTGCAGCAAGCCTGACCCCGCGGTGTTCCTGGAGGCCGCACGGCGGGTGGGAGCCCGTCCTGCGGAGTGCTGGATGGTGGGTGACCTGCTGCATGCGGACGTAGCCGGAGCCCGGGCGGCCGGGATGACCGCGGTGTGGGTGTGCCGCCGGCCGGACCTGGCGGGCTCCGGGGAAGCCGAACCGCACCACACCGTGGACTGCCTGTCCGAACTTCTGGCGATCCTGCCCTGACCGGCCCCGCGGGAGCACCACGGATGGGCTCCCCGGATCTCCACCAGGAGGGGGTTCCGGACCGCTACCCAAGCAGGGGCCTTGGATGCGCAGCTGCGGGCTTGTGCACTCCTCTCCGCACGTCCGTCCTCCGTGGTAGGATTTTGGCGGGGGTTACCGAAAATACGCGGGTTTGAATCCTTCACGGCCCACCCAGTGGGGTATGGCAGTCCTTGAACGCCCGCAGGTTCTCACCGGAACGATCCCGGGCCGGTTCCTCCGGGCGGTGCGGGAACGGGGCGGTCGCGTGGCCATGCGGCACAAGCGCCGGGGGCTCTGGCAGCCCATCACGTGGGAGGAGTACGGCCTGGCCGCGGAGGAGATCGCTCGCGGACTCGTAAGCCTGGGCCTGCGGAGGGGCGAGACCGCGGCCCTCGTCGGTCAGAACCGGCCCGAGTGGCTCTTCTGCGACATGGGGATCCAGCTCGCAGGGGGGATCTCCGTGGCCGTGTACGCCACCAGTCCTCCAGAGCAATGCGCCTACGTGCTCGGGCACAGCGGGGCCCGGGTCTTCTTCGTGGAGAACGAGGAGCAGCTGGACAAGGCCCTGGTCATCCGCTCACGACTCCCGCACCTGCGGGCCATCGTGGTCATGGACCTGGAGGGCTTGGAGGGGTTTGCGGATCCGCAGACGATGACGCTCGACGAGCTGCGGACCCTGGGGCGGGCCCTCCAGGACGCCGGTGTGCTGGAGGCCCGGATCCGGGAGACCGCCGAGGAGGATGTGGCGGTCCTGCTGTACACCTCCGGCACCACAGGGCCGCCGAAAGGCGCAATGCTCACTCACCGCAACCTCCTGTGGACCGCGCAGGCCCTCGGCGCCGCAAACCCCCTGTACCCTACGGACACCGCCCTCTCCTTCCTTCCCCTCGCCCACATCGCGGAGCGCATGCTCTCCCTGTACCTCCCCCTGGTGTGGGGCTATACCGTGCACTTCGCGGAGAGCCTGGATACCCTCTTCCAGAACCTACAGGAGGTCCGGCCCACCATCCTCTTTGCGGTGCCCCGCCTGTGGGAGAAGCTCTCCGCGCAGGTGGAGCTGCACATGCGGGAGGCGGATTTCCTCAAGCGCACCGCATACCGGATCGCGGTCCGCTTCGGTCGGCGGTATGCGCTCCTCCGCCTGGCGGCGCAACCGATTCCGCTTCCCCTCCGCGTGGCGCACGCCCTGAGCGAAGTCCTGCTCCTGCGGCCCCTGCGCCGCCGCCTGGGGCTCGATCGCGTTCGGTTCGCGGTCTCCGGAGCTGCCCCCATCGCCCCCGAGGTCCTGGAGTACTACCACGCCATCGGCGTGCCCATCCGGGAGGTGTATGGCCAGACGGAGGGGAGCGGTCCCACCACCATCCACCATGGCGACCGCATCCGGTTGGGGACTGTGGGTCAGCCCCTTCCCGGGGTGGAGGTGCGCATCGCGGAGGATGGGGAGATCCTGGTACGCGGGCCTAACGTGTTCGCGGGGTACTTCAAGGATCCGGAGGCCACCGCGCAGGCCCTCCGGGATGGCTGGCTGTACAGCGGGGACGTGGGCGAGATGGACGCGGAGGGCTTTCTGCGCATCACGGATCGGAAGAAGGACATCCTCATCAACGCGTACGGCAAGAACATCGCGCCCGCCTATGTGGAGAACAAACTGAAAGCGAGTCCCTACATCCACGACGCGGTGGTCATCGGAGACCGGAGGCCGTACCTCGTGGCCCTCATCGTTCTGGACGAGGACCACGTGGCCCGCTGGGCACAGGAACACCGGATCCCCTTCACCACCTTCACGGACCTCAGCATGAACGAGCGGGTTTACGAGCTCATCGAGGGAGAGGTGCAGCGTGTGAACCGCACCCTCAGCGGCCCTGAGCAGGTGAAGCGGTTCGCCATTCTCCCCAAGCGCCTCTACGAGGAGGACGGGGAGGTCACCCCTACCCTCAAGGTGAAGCGGAAGGCCATCGGGGAGAAGTACGCGGACCTCATCGAGTCCCTCTACCGGCGCTGATCCCTCACGCCCACCGGCGCTTCGGCCGCCAGCGCCGGAATCCCTTGGGAGAGGATTCTCCCCCCATCCCCAGGTACAGGGCCTGCACGTTGGGATCCTCCCGCAGCCGCTCCGCGCTTCCCTCCAGCACGAGCCTGCCCGCCTCCAGCACGTACCCGTAGTGGGCGATGCGGAGGGCCACGCGGGCATTCTGTTCCACCAACAGCACCGCCATCCCCTCCCGGTTCAGGGCCTGGAGAGCCGCAAAGATCTCCGCCGCCACCCGGGGCGCAAGTCCCAGGGAGGGTTCATCCAGGAGCAGCAGACGGGGTCGCAGCACCAGGGCCCGGGCCAGGGCCAGCATCTGTTGCTCGCCTCCTGAGAGGGTCCCTGCGAGCTGCCGCCACCGCTCCCGGAGTACGGGGAATCGGTCCAGCACCGCCTCCACCTCCCCGGCCCAGATCCGGCGGCCAAAGCCTGCGAGAGCCAGGTTCTCCGCAACCGTGAGTTCCGGAAAGATCCCCCGGCCCTCGGGCACCAACACCATCCCCATCCGCGTGATCTCGTGGGGCTCCTTCCCCTGGAGGCGCTGGCCCTGGAACAGTACCTCGCCCTTCTCGGGCTGATCCGGGATGAGCCCCATGAGGGTGCGCAGCAGGGTGGTCTTGCCCGCGCCGTTTGGGCCCAGCAGAGCAACCATCTCCTCCTCCCGCACCCGCAGGGAGACGCCCCGAAGCACCACGAACCCACGTCGGTAGCCGCTTTCTACGTTGCGCACTTCCAGCAACGCGCTCATCCCGCAGCTCCCAGGTACGCCTCGATCACCCGCGGATCCCGCCGTACCTCCTCCGGGGATCCCTGGGCGATGACCTCCCCGTGGTCCATCACCACCACCCGCTCCGCCAGTTCCATGGCCATCCGTAGGTCGTGCTCCACGAGGAGCAGGGTGACCCCGAACCGCCGCCTTATCTGTTGGAGACGATACGCCAGCTCCTCCTTGTCCTCCGGTGTAAGGCCCGCGGAGGGCTCATCCAGGAGCAGCAACCGCGGCCCAGTGCACAGGGCTCGCCCCACCTCCACCAGGCGCTGGATGCCGTGCGGCAGGGCTCCCACCGGCCGGTCCCGGTACGCCTCCAGCCGGAGGAACTCCAGGACCTCCTCTGCCCGCTCCCGCTGGGCGATCTCCTCCCGCACCGCCTGTGGCAGGCCCAGGACCACCTCCCACACCCGGGCCTGGAAGTGCCGGTGGCAGCCCAGCAGCAGCACCTCCAGGACCGTCATGCCCCGCGGAAGCTCCAGGTTCTGGAAGGTGCGGGCCACACCCAACCGGGCGATGCGGTCGGGGCGCAGGCGGGTGAGCTCATATCCCTCCAGCCGGATGCTCCCCTGCTGCGGCCGATAGAGCCCGCAGATGCAGTTAAAGAGGCTGGTTTTGCCTGCGCCGTTCGGCCCCAGGAGGGCTATGAATTCCCCGGCCTGCACCTCCAGGAAGACGTCCCGCAGGGCGACGATCCCGCCGAACCGCAGGCGGACCCCCTCTACCTGAAGGAGCGGATGCCCCAAGGGCCTAGAACCGCACGGGGTACGAGATCCAGTCCGAGATCCGGACGTACCGCCCGCCTTCCGCCCGGGTGAGGAAGATCCGGTGGATGCCCTGCCGCCGGTCCGGACCGAAGGTGACCCCCCGGATCACCTCTCCATCCCAGTTCCGCAGGCTCTCCAGAGCCGACACCACCCGCTCCTGGGTGAGCTCCCGACCCGCACGGCGGAGAGCCTCCACCAAGGGCTCCAGGAAGGCCCAGCCCGCGAGCGCGTTGTACGGGTTGGCCCGCAGGGCGGGGTCGATCCGGGTGAGGATGCTCAAGGCCTGGTCCACCCGGGCATCCCCGGTACCCGGGAGCGGGAAGAAGCCGGTGGAGATCACGTTGTTCCACGCCTCCCCCGCCAGGGTGAACATGATGGGGTCGCCCAAGGTGAAGGAGCTCAGGAGCCTTGGCGCATACCCCACTTTCGCCATCTCCCGCACGATGAGGGCGCCGTGTCGTGGGGTGGCGTAGAGGAGCACCGCCTCCGCCCGGGATTCCCGCAGCTTCACCGCCTCCGTGCTCACCTCCGCCGCGGTCACCTCATAGGGCACCTGGGCCACGATGCGGATCCGGGCCTTATGCGCCCCCTGCTTGGCGCCCAGCAGGCCCTTCTGGCCGTACAGGTCGTTCTGGTAGAAGACCGCCACCGTGCGCACGCCCAGTCTCTCGGCCGCGTACTCCACCAGGATCCGGGCCTCCTCCACGTAGGAGGGATAGGTCACGAAGAGGTAGCGCTTCTGCCGGAAGCCGTACCACATGGTGGCGTCCGCGGTCGGTGTGATCCACAGGACCTGGTTGCGCACGAGGTAGTCGCGCACCGCGAATGCGTTCGCGCTCCCAATGAGGCCCACGATGGCGAACACGCCCACCCGCTCCACCAGCTCCCGTACGTTTGCCGCGGCGCGGGGCGGAAGGTACCCGTCGTCCCGCACCACCACCCGCAATCTCCGTCCGTGGATCCCCCCCTGCTCGCTGAGATACCGAGCGTAGGCCTCCATCCCCCTGCCGACCGCTCCCCAGTACGCGGCGGGACCGCTCAAGGGCATGGAGGTCCCGATCACCACCTCCTCCGGGGTCACGCCCCGCTCCTGGGCTGTGGCCCTCCCCAGAAGTCCCGCAAGCCCTACCACCAGCAGGAACACCGCCAGGCACCGCATCCCTGCACCTCCCCTCCGTAGAGTCACGCCCGGCGCTGGAAGGGGCGTCCCAACAGACCCTCTGGCCGGATCAGGAGCACCGCCACGATCACTCCGAACGCCAGGGTGGTCTTGAACCGTACCGACACGTAGCCTGCAAAGAGGCTCTCCAGCACGCCCAACCCGAAGCCGCCGATCACCGCGCCCGGCAGACTCTCCATGCCACCCAGGACCGCGGCGGCAAATCCCTTTAAGAAGGGGTCCAGCATCATAAAGGGGTCTACAAAGACCGCGGGCGCGAGCAACATGCCCGCGCACGCCCCCAGAACTCCGGAGAGGGCCCACGTCCCCGCGAGCACCCGGCCTACGGGAACCCCCAGCAGCTGCGCGGCCTCAGGGTCCTGGGCCACCGCCCGCATGGCGAGCCCCCATGGGGACCTCCGCACGAACACCGATAGGCCAGCGACCAACAGGATCCCGATCCCCAACGTCCCCAGGGTGCGCTCGCTCACCGCTACCCCACCCCACCGTATCACCCGGTTTTCCGAGAGGAGGAAGGGGAACACCCGAGTGTGCGTCCCCCATACCCACACCTGCAGACCGCTCAGGATCAGGGCAAAAGCCAGGGTGGCGATCACAAACCCCAGCTGGGTGCCTCCCCGCACGGGCCGCAGAAAGGTCCGGTAAAAGGCCATGGCGAGCAGCCCGGAGCCCCCCAAACCCGCAGCCAGGGCCAGGGGATAGGGCCATCCCGCGGCCAGAGCGGAGAGGGCCAGGAACACCCCCGTGGAGGCAAGATCCCCGTGCGCGAAGTTCAGCACGCGGCTGGAGCGGTACAGGAGCACGATCCCAAGGGCCACGAGGGCGTACAGACTGCCGGCCGAGAGCCCGTTGACGATGTACTGCGTCAGGAGCGTCATAGCGGCCACGATTTTCCATACCGCCGGATCCGCAGCCACCGGGCGTACAGACCCCCCGGATCGAACCGGAGGACCAGGAGCAGGGCAAGCCCGTATACCACGTTCAGAGCCTCCCCGAGTCCCGAGAGGGCCTGTGGGAGGAGGGTAAGGAGGGCCGCACCCAGCAGGCCCCCGGAGACGGACCCGAGCCCCCCCACCACCACCATGGCCAGGAAATAGATGGAGTCGAAGAGGGTAAACAGCTGGGGCTCCAGAAAGCCCATCACGTGTCCCAGCAGCGCTCCCGCAACCCCCGCGTAGAGGGCGCTGAGTCCGAACGCCAGGGTCTTGTACGCGGTGAGGTGGATTCCCACGGTGGGGGCGGAGAGCTCGCTGTCCCGGATGGCTACGAACGCCCGGCCGATGTAGCTGCGCACCAGCCGGTAGGCCCCGAGCACCAGAAGGACCGCCACCAGGAGGACCAACCAGTACAGCACCCGTTCGTCCTGAAGCGACCTCCCCAGCACGGAGACTTCCGGGAAGAACAGACCCGAGCGCCCGCCCGAAAGGGACTCCCAGTTCACCAACACCTGGTGGATCGCAAGCCCGAATCCCAGGGTGGCCACCGCGAGGTACGGCCCCGTGAGCCGGAGGGCCGGCAGTCCCACGAGGGCACCCGCAAATCCCGAGATCCCCGCCGCGATCACCAGCGCGGGTCCGAATCCCCAGCCCAGCCGCGTGAGGAAAAGCCCGTGGGCATAAGCCCCGATGGCCACAAATCCCGCGTGTCCCAGGGAAACCTGCCCCGTATAGCCCATCAAGAGGTTCAGGCCAACCGCTACAATTCCGTGCACCCCCACCAGGGTGGCCACATAGACCACGTAGCGGGGCGCGAAGAGGGGAAGCGCCGCAAGAAACCCCAGGAAGGCGACCAGGGCGGCCCATCCTGCGGTCCCCGAAACCAGCCGCAGGTCCTGGGCATAGGAGGTTCGCAGATCCACCCCACACCTCCCCCTTCGATTCTCCAGTTTCGCACCACCCGGTGCACTCTCCTCCAGGGAACCCGGGCCGGCCCCGGCCCGGCTTGTCCTGGAGGGAGGGAGGACGTAGGGTTAGGAGGGGGAGTTGGGTGGGTGAGGACCGGATTCTCCAGGTGATCCGGGAGGTGGAGAGGGCCATCGGCAACGGCCGGCTCTTCCCCATCGTGGGCCCCGCCAAGGGCGAGCTGCCCTACGCCTTCACCCTCCTGGCCCAGCCACGTCTTGCGCTCGAGCTGGGAACCGGCATCGGCTACTCCTGCCTCCACATGGCCCGGGCCCTGCCCCTGGGGGCGAAGCTGATCTCCGTGGACTGGAACCCTCAAAACGCCCGGAAAGCCCTCAGGAATCTCCAGAAGGCGGGGCTCGAAGGGGTGGTGGAGGTGGTGGTCGAGGAGGTCGGCGCGTTCCTCCGCCGGAGCACTTCCCTGTACGACATGATCTTCCTGGACGTGGAGAAGTCCCGATACCTGCCCCTGCTGGAAGATTGCATCGAGAAGCTGCGAACCGGCGGGATCCTGGTGGCGGATAACCTTCTCTGGCCTGAACTCCGGGGCTTCCGGGAAGCCCTTAGGAAACACCCGCGGCTCCGCTCCGCCATCATCCCCATCGAAGATGGCATCTCCCTGAGCGTGAAAACCGGTTAGCGGGCGGCCGCCGCCCCCTTGACGGCCCGTCAAGGGGGTGCCATATTGAGAGCTGTCATGAGGCGGGCCTTCATCCGGTATGCGCCCCGCAGCTGTATCTGTCCTGGGCGGAGGCAGGGTGTGCCTTCGCCGCAGTCCGCCTAAGCCTTCCCGAGCACGCTCTGTCTCCGCTTCCCCTAGCCGCGGATAACGCGGTCCCCAGGAAGGGTTCAAACGTCTCGGTGAGGAGGGATCTTGATGGCTCAGTACGCGGTCCCTGAGGTTCTGGTGGAGACCCAATGGCTGCACGAGCACCTGGGGGATCCCACCCTGCGGATCGTGGAATCCAACGAGGATCCTGATCTCTACGCGCAGGGGCACATCCCCGGGGCCATCCACCTCCGGTGGAAGACGGATCTCCAGGACCCCGTGCGCCGGGATTGGATCAGCCGGGAGCAACTGGAGAGGCTGCTGGACGAACGGGGCATCGGCAACGAGCACACCATTATCCTGTACGGAGACAAGAACAACTGGTTCGCCACCTACACCTTCTGGCTGCTGCGGTACTACGGGGTGGAGAACCTCAAGATCCTCAACGGCGGCCGACAGAAGTGGATCGCGGAGGGCCGCCCCCTGACCACGGAAGTCCCGCGGTACCCGCCCACCACCTTCCGGGCAAGGGATCCGGATCGCGCGCTGCGGGCCTTCCGGGATGAGATCCTCCAGCGACTGAAGGATCCAGGCCTCGCACTCGTGGATGTACGCTCCCCCCAGGAGTACCATGGGGAGCTCATCGCGCCGCCCGGCTACCCCCAGGAGGGGGCGCAGCGCCCTGGGCACATCCCGGGTGCCGCGAACATCCCCTGGACCCAGAACGTGCGGGAAGACGGGACCTTCAAGTCCGCGGAAGAGCTGCGGGCCCTTTATGAGCCGCTGGGGATTACCCCTGAGAAGGATGTGATCGCCTACTGCCGGATCGGGGAGCGTTCGAGCCTCACTTGGTTCGTGCTCAAGTACCTGCTGGGCTACCCCAAGGTGAAGAACTACGACGGGGCCTGGACGGAGTGGGGTAGCCTCGTGGGCGTTCCCATTGAGCGCACAGTCCGCGGGGAGGCCCAGGGATGACGGTGGACCGCAACGCCCTGCGCACCAACCAGGTGAGCCTCCTGGTGCTCGTGGTGGCGGCGTTCCTGTGGGATCTGCCGTGGCTCGTGCTCCTCACGGGCCTTGCCCTCGCCCTGGGAGCCCTGGATCCCCGGATCGCCCCCTTCCAGGTCCTGTACCACCGGGTGCTGAAAGGCCGCCTGGTGCGGCCGGACGTGCGCCCGGAGGACCCGACCCCCCACCGGTTCGCCCAGGCCCTGGGCGGAGGATTCCTGCTCGCGGCCGCGGTGGGCATGCTCGGGGGATCCCCCAGGGTGGGCTGGGCGCTCGCGTGGCTCGTGGCGGCCCTGGCCCTGGTGAACCTCCTCTTCGGCTTCTGCGTGGGCTGCTTCCTCTACCTCCAGCTCGCCCGCCTGGGCCTTCTTCGGCGGTGAGGGAATGCCGGAACGGGCATTGATCGCCTTCGGAATCCTCCTCCTGGTGGCGGTAGGGTGGTCCGCTCTCCTGGGCATCCGTGACCGGCGGTTCCTGCGCGCACCGGCAGATGTAGTCGGGCCCGCGGTGGTGGCCTTCACGCACCCCCTGTGCGTTCCGTGCCGGACCCAGCAATTGCCAGCCCTGGAACGCCTGCGTGCCCTACGGGGGGGAGTGCGCATCGAGGTGGTGGACGTCCAGCGGCAGCCGGAGCGCGCCCGGCGGTACGGGGTCTGGACCGTCCCCGCCACCGCGGTGGTGGACGCCTCCGGTCGCATCGTCGCCCTCAACCACGGGGTGGCGGACGAGCATCGCCTCCTGGGACAGCTGGCCCGGTCCTCCCCCCTCCGTCACGAGCCCGCCCGCGCGTGACGGAACCGCAGGGGGGTGGTACAATCCGTCACGCGTGTTGCGGCAGGAGAGGTCCATGGAGGCGAAGGAGGCGGTCAAGGAGATCCCCCGGAAGCAGGAGAGCCTCTCGGAATGGTACACCGCGGTGTGCCTGCGGGCGGAGCTCGCGGACTACGCACCGGTACGCGGGTGCATGGTGGTCCGGCCATACGGATGGGCCATCTGGGAGGCCATCCAGCGGTGGCTGGACGGGGAGTTCCGGCGCACGGGACACCAGACCGCAGCCTTCCCCCTATTCATCCCCGAGTCCTTCCTGAAGAAAGAGGCGGAGCACGTGGCGGGGTTCGCCCCCCAGGTGGCGTGGGTCACCCACGGCGGAGACGAGCCGCTGGGCGAGCGGCTCGCGGTACGCCCCACCTCCGAGGCCATCATCATGCCCATGTACGCGAAGTGGATCCAGTCCTACCGGGATCTGCCCGTGCGCATCCTCCAGTGGGGAAGTGTGGTGCGCTGGGAGAAGTCCACGCGCCTGTTCCTGCGTACCCTGGAGTTCTTCTGGCACGAGGGACACACCGCCCACCGCACTGCGGAGGAGGCGGACGAGGAGTGCCGCCTGATTCTCGACATCTACCGGCGCCTGCTGGAGGGGGAACTGGCGATCCCGGTGCTCGTGGGCAAAAAGCCCCCCAGCGAGAAGTTCGCGGGCGCGGAGTGGACCTACACCCTGGAGGCCCTCATGCCCGATGGACAGGCCATTCAGGCCGGAACCTCCCACTTCCTCGGACAGCACTTCGCCCGCGCCTTTAACGTGAAGTTCCTAGACCGGGACAACACGGAGAAGTACGTGTGGACCACCTCCTGGGCGGTGACCACGCGCCTGATCGGGGCCCTGGTGCTGGCCCACGGGGACGACCGGGGGCTGTTCCTGCCACCCCGCATCGCGCCCATTCAGGTGGTGATCGTTCCCATCCGGTTCGAGGAGACATCCGTGGTCCTGGAGCGGGCCCGGGCTCTTGCCGCACAGCTCCGGGAGCGCTTTCGGGTGCAGCTGGACGACCGCGAGGAGTACACGCCCGGGTGGAAGTTCAACGAGTGGGAGCTCCGCGGTGTTCCCCTGCGCATCGAGCTGGGTCCCCGGGAAGTCCAGCAGGAGCAGGCGGTGCTGGTGGCCCGAGACGGTGCGGGCGGCAAGCGCCCCGTGCCGCTTGCGGGCATTGAGGATGCGGTGGCCGCGGAGCTGGAAGGTGTGCAGAGGCGGATGCTCGAGCGGGCCCGGGAGTTCCTCCAGACCCACACCTTCGTCGCCACATCCTACGAGGAGGCCGCGGAGCTCATCCGGCAGCGCCGGGGGTTCGTGCGGGTGGCGTGGTGCCTGGACCAGGGCTGCGAGGACCGGCTGCGGGAGGAAACGGGCGGATCCCCCCGGGTGATTCCGGAGGAGTCTCCGGAGGGCGCCTGCGTGGTCTGCGGCCAGCCCTCCCGGGCGGTGGTGTATTTCGCCCGGGCCTACTAGTCCTCCCCGCGCAGCCGACGAAGGGCCCGCGCGTAATCTTCCGGGGTGTTCAGGTTGAGGAAGCTCAGGAGCTCCGGGTCCGCCTGCCGCAGCTCCGGCTCCGGGACGAAGCGCACGCGCAACCGCGCAAACAGATCCCGCAGGGAACCTCCACCCGCCCGCAGCAGCGCCTCCGCGGGGAGAAGCGCGGTCCGACGATAGACCGCGCAGAGGGGCTCGGGCTTTCCCCGCACCACCGGTACCACGGCGTCCACCTCCTCCGCCGCGTGGAGGAGGTGGCGCAGGAGGGCAGGCTCCACGAACGGCAGGTCACAGGCCACACAGACCCCCAACTCCGTCTCCGCGACCGACAGGCCCGCGTGCAGCCCCGCGAGGGGCCCAAGTCCCGGGAACCGATCCGGAACCACCTCGAACCCCGGATACCGGGCCGGCTCCCGCGCGACCACAAGGACCCTCGGGCACACGGATCGAACCCGGCGCACCACCCACCCGAGCAGGGTGTCCGGGCCGAAGGGTAGGGTCGCCTTGTCCCGACCCATCCGTCGGCTATGGCCTCCCGCGAGGACGATCCCCGTGGCATGCGGCACGTCGCGGGGGATCGTACCATAGAGGTGCGTGGGGGAGGAAGCGGTGGCCCTGGAGCTGGAACTGGCCTTCCAGCAGCTCTTGCGGGAAGCGGAGCCGATCGGAACCGAGCGCGTCCCCGTGGCCGCGGCCTCGGGACGGGTGGCGGCGGAGACTTACATGTGCCCCAGGCCCATCCCTTCCTTCCGGCGGGCGGCCATGGATGGCTACGTGGTCTGGGATGCGGACGTGCGGGACGCCTCCCCGGACCGACCCGCCCGGCTGCGGATCACGGGGGAAGTCCGCATGGGAGAGGGGCCGGCGGAAGGCCCGGACCGCGGGGAAGCCTGGGCCATCCCCACGGGAGGTGCCCTGCCGCGTCGGGGAGATCGGGTGATCCCCATCGAGCACGTGCGACGGGAGCGGGACGTGCTGGTCTTCTCCGGTCCCCTTCCCCGAAAACCCCACGTGGCGGAACCCGGAGAGGAAGCCCTCCCCGGTGCGGTGCTGGTAGAGCGGGGAGAGGTGATCCGCCCGGCCGCGGTGGGAGCCCTGGCCGCGTGCGGGTTCCGGGAGATCGCGGTATACCGGAGACCGCGGGTGGCACTGCTGGCCACAGGGGATGAGCTCGTGGATCCTACCGTGCTTCCACCTCCGGGACGGGTGGTGAACTCCAACACCCCAACCCTCGCCGCGGAGCTCGCGGCGATCGGATGCGAGGTGTACCCCGCGGGCATCGTCCCGGATGCGTCGGCGGCCCTCGCGAGGGCCTTCCGAACGGCTGTGGAGGAGGGTTACCACGTGGTCCTCACCACGGGTGCGGTTTCCGTGGGTGCCACGGACCGTGTCCCACGCACCTGGCTCGACTTGGGAGCCCGCCGGATCGTGGGACGGGTGGATCTCAAGCCCGGAGGCCCCTTCTTCGCGGGCCGGCTCGGGGAATGTTGGGGAATCGGACTCTCCGGAAACCCCGCGGCGTGCCTCGCCGCCTACCACCTCCTCGTGCGGCCTTTCCTGCTACGTCTTGCGGGTCACGCGCGGATCGTGCGGCCCGTGGTCCTGGCCCGCCTGCGGAATGGTCCCACCCGGGAAGCGGACCGGACCCGGGCGCTGTGGAGTCGGGTGCTCGGGGAGCCGCCGGAGGTGGAGATCCTGGAGGGCGGGGTCCTGCCGGGGATGAGCCGGGCGAACGGGCTCGTGCTCCTCCGGGCGGGGACCCCCCGGCTCCGGCCGGGCTCCCGGGTGCCCGTGCTCTGCCTGGACCGACAGGAGGAGGGCCCACAGTTGCGCATCCCCCCAGTCCAACCCGCCCCCCTCGTGGTGGGAGTGGTGGGGGTCTCCGGGAGCGGGAAGACCACGGTGATCGAGGGGCTGTTGCGCCGGCTGTGGTCGGACGGCAGGACGGTGGCGACCATCAAGCACGCGGCCCACGGGTTCGATCCGGACCGACCTGCAAGCGACAGCCACCGCATGGCCCGTGCGGGAGCTCGGGCGGTCCTCGTGGTGGGGCCTGAGGAGCGATTCCTCAGGCTCCGCGAGGAGGTCGGGACTCCGAGCGTGGAGCAGCTCGTGGAGGAACTGGTGGATGCCACGGGAGGCCTAGACCTCGTGCTGGTCGAGGGATTCCGCCATCGGGACCACCCCGTGATCCGGGTGGGGACGCCCAAGGATCCCCTGGATGGGGCATGGCTGGAGGTCCCTTCCCTCTCCAGGTTGCCCGGCACTCGGCGGGAGGCGGTACTGGACGATCTGGCGACCCGGATCCGCGCCTGGCTGCGGGGAGAGGGCCCGTGAGCCCGCGCTTCCGGTTTCTTGCCGCTTCCGGTAGAATGCGGAACGACGCGCGGACCGAGCACCTCGGAGCCGCGGGGCAGGGGTTCGTCCTTCTCGCCATGCATCGCCTCGTGCACGTACCGCCGGAGGAGCGGCCGCTGTCGGAGCTGCTGGAGGAGGCCCTGACCGCGGAGGACGGGCGGGTGATCACCGTACGGGAAATCGCAGACCGCATCGACGAACGGGGGTTTGGATTTGCCCTCATCCTGCTCGCGCTGCCCACCCTGATCCCCGTGCTCCCGCCGGGCACCTCCGGCGCTGTGGGCTGTCTCTACGTCCTCCTCGCCATCCAGATGGCCCTGGGCCGGGAGCGCCCTTGGCTTCCCCGCAGGGTCCTGGATTACCGGCTCAGCCACCGCGCGGTCGAGGGACTGCGGTCTCGCGGGGTTCGGATCTTGCGCTACCTGGAGCGCTTCTCCAGGCCCCGCTGGACGCCCATAGGGGACGCGGCCCTGCTGCGCCTGTGCGCGGCGTTCATCCTGGCCATGGGCGTCGTGCTCTTCCTGCCCCTGCCCTTCCTCAACACCCTCCCCGGGCTCGCGGCCCTCGCTATAGGCGTGGGACTCCTGAACCGGGATGGCATTCTCCTGTCCGTCGGCATCGGAATTGCGCTCTTCGTCCTCTCCCTGGTGGGCGCGAGCGCTCAGGCGCTGCGGGGCGTCCTCACGTGGCTCCTCTCCCTGGCCCGATGAGCGACGAACCGATCCGCTTCACCGCCCACCTCATCCCTGGGAAGGGGCGAGGTCGGCGCCTCGGCTTCCCTACCCTGAACCTCCAAATTCCCCCGGATCTCCACCTCGCACCCGGCATCTACGCCTGCTGGGTACGGACGGAGCAGGCGGTTTACGCGGGCGCCCTCCACTTCGGTCCCGTCCCCGTCTTCGGAGAGGAAGATCCCTCCCTGGAGGTCCACCTGCTCGACGTGGAGCTGCGGGATCCTCCCGCCGCGGTCACCGTAGAGGTCGTGCGGTTCTTACGTCCCGTGCAGGCCTTCGCATCCCCCGAAGCCCTCGCCCGCCAGATGGCGGAGGATGTGGCACGGGCCCGGGCGATCCTGGAAGCCGACCGGGGCATTCGGCGGGTTGTCGCGGCGCTCGCCCAACACGGCCTTTCCGCCCGCATCCTGCGGTTCCCGCAGGACACCCGCACCGCGCAGGAGGCCGCCGCGGCCTTAGGAACCACCCCGCGGCGGATCGTGAAGTCCCTGGTGTTCCTGGCGGATGGGGAGCCGCTCCTGGTGCTGATCTCCGGCGCGCACCGGGTGAGCCGGGACAAGCTCAGGGAAGTGGCGAACGCCCGTGCGGTGCGCTCCGCGGACCCTGAGACGGTGCTGCGCATCACGGGGTTTCCGGTGGGCGCCGTCCCTCCCGTAGGGCTCGCCTCGGAGATCCCGGTGTACATGGATGAGGCCCTGCTCCAGCACGAGGAGGTGTATGCGGGAGGAGGCGCTCCGGATGCCCTGCTGGTCCTCTCCTCCTCCGACCTTCGCCGGATCACGGGGGCCCGGGTAGTGGATCTGAAGGAGGAGCCGTAGGGAAGACGGAGAACTTTCCCGGTACCATGGACAGCCCCGAGCACCGGTTCTCCTTTGAGAAGTTCAGCGCCCACCCCTTCTTCCGCGCGGTGAACGCCTGGCTCGTGGAACACGCCCGCATCCCCCGGAACGCCACCGTGGTGGACCTGGGATGCGGGGTCGGAACCGTCACGGAGATGATCCTGGAACGGCTGGATCCACTGGCGGGCGCCGTGGTGTACGCCATCGACCCCTCCCCCTCCGCCCTGGAGATCGCCCGGTCCCGCATCCGGTCCTCCATCGTCCGCTTCCTGCGGGGCACCGCGGAGCGACTCAGTCAGCTCGTCCCTCAGGCGGACGCGGTCCTGTTCTGCAACGCCATCCACCTGATCCAGGAGAAGGCCCTGGTATGCCAGGAGATCCTCTCCGTCCTCCGCAAGGGGGGCGTGTTCGCCTTCAACACCACCTTCTTCGAGGGTGCCTATCCCCCCGAGACCATCCGCTTCTACACGGTGTGGGTCCTACGCGCCATCCGCTTCCTCCGGCGGCAGGGCATCGAGCTCGCCCGAGGGGTCAAGACCACAGCCATGCGGTGGTTAACGCCCGAGCAGTACGCGGAAATGCTGGCCCGGACGGGATTCGGGGACATCCGGATGGAGCTGCAGACGCACGCTCTCTCCGAGCAAAGCCTGCTGGACATCAGCGAATTCGATCTGTTCATCGAGGGCGCTTTACCGGGTGTCCCCCTGGAGATCGGATCCCAGGCTCTCCAGAAAGGCGTACGTCAGGCCTTCCAGGAGCTCGGCCTGACCGAGGTCCCCCGTACCTGGCTCCAGGTCATCGCTCGCCGCGCGTAGGAGCCTGTGGGATGAACTAGGGCCGGCCTTTTTGAAAGAACCCTGCCGGCCCCAGCATACACCTTCCGCAAAGCCCTCCTAGGCGGGAGGGGAGGCGTCTTGGATAGGGTTAACCGATGACGCGGACGTTCGCGGCCTGCGGCCCCTTCTGCCCCTGCGTGACCTCGTACTCGACCTTCTGCCCTTCCTGAAGGTTCCGGTACCCGGTTCCCACGATGGCGGTGTAGTGCACGAACACGTCCTTGCCGCCGTCCTCCGGAGTGATGAATCCGTACCCCTTCTCCGGGCTGAACCACTTCACCGTTCCGACTGGCATTGCAGTACCTCCGTTCTCTTGCCGTTCCAGGCCCCTGCGTCTGGTTTTTGGGCCTGCCTCATGATCCCGCACCGTGGGGGGTTTGTCAATAAAAATTTCCCCACGGCGCGGGGGCCATCCACAGTACGGGTTCCCTCAGCAGATCCGCGGCCGTGTGCAGGCCCCGGGTCGAGGGAGCCGGAAGGATGGGAAGGGGGGACGGCAGGAGGGTACGCACCGGAGCCCTACGGGGAAGCCGGGCGAGTTGCCGGGCCTGTCGCACCGCGTCCTCGAAATCGCCGATGGCGTCCACCAGCCCCAGGGACTTTGCCCGGATGCCGGTCCACACCCGACCCCGGGCCATGGCTTCCACCTCCTCAACAGGTTTGCCCCGCGAGGCTGCCACGTGCGCTTTGAACCGCTCGTAGCTGTCCCGCATCCATCCCACGACGAGGGTCCAGTCCCGATCCGCGTACGGGACGTAAGGGGAAGGCAGGGTGGCGGTCGCGGGGCTGGCAACCACCTCCACCTGCACCCCGTGCCGGTGGAGGAACTCCCCGACCACCAGCTTCCCGCCCACCACGCCGATGGAACCCGTGAGGGTGGTGGCCGCGGCCACCAGGTGCGAAGCACCGCAGGCCACGTAGTAGGCCCCGCTGGCGGCCACATTGCCCATGTGCACCACCACGGGCTTGCGCTGGCTCAAGCGGCGCACCTCCCGCGCCAGGAGATCCGAGGCCACCACGAGCCCGCCGGGCGAGTCCACGTGCAGCACCACGGCCCGTATCCGACGGTCTCGCTCTGCCCGGCGAAGGGCCCGGGTGATGGTTCCGTGCCCCGCGAGCCGCCGGCCGATGCCGGGGAGGGGGAAGGGGAGCTCCTGGCTTTCGCCCAGCACGAGGGTGCCCACCACCTCCACCACCCCCACGGTCCACCGGTCCAGGATCCGCCAGCGGTACGGCTTCGGGAGCCGGTGCCGCACCCGGCTCCAGGGCTCTATCCGTACCCTCCGGCCGGGCTCCACCGCACCCGGGAGATCGTCCTCGTAAGCCAGGGCGTCCACCAGGTTTCGGGCATGGGCCTCCCGGGCGGAGAGCAACCCCCGTTCGATGGCCTCCTGTACCCGCTCGGGCGCAAGACCGCGGCTTTCCGCGATGGCCTGGACCACGTGCTCCCGCACGTCCTCCAGGATCGCGGAGAGGACCTCCCGCTGCTCGGGTGGCATGCGCTCGTAAAGGAGCGGGTGCAGGGCGGTCTTGTACTCCCCCGTATGGTGGAACTGAGGGAGGATCCCCAGGCGACCCAGGGCCGCGCGCAGGAAGGCCACCTCCCGCCGCAGGCCAACCAGCCAGAGCTCCGCTCCCTCAGGGACCAGGATCCGGTCCGCGACGCTGGCCACGTAGTACTCCGCGAGGGTGGCGGTGGGAAGGTACGCACAGACGCGCTTCCCACGCTCGCGGAACCGCACGAGCGCCCGGCGTAGACCTTCCAGGGAGGCCCAGCCCGCGTTCAGGTCCCGGAAGGTCAGCACGATCCCTCGGACGCGGGGGTGTGACGCGATCCGGTCCAGCTGCTCCCGGAGCTCCTCCAGGCTGATCGGGGGACGGCGGAGCCATCGCACGAAGGGCGGCAGGAGGGGACGACGCTCCGGGAGGGGGCCGCCGATCTCCACCACCACGTACGGGGGGACCGGAAGACGCTCCAGGACCAGATTCCGCAGGACGCGGAGGAGGTTCAGGAACAGGTCTACCACCAGGACCCCGAGACCCACCGCAGCTCCATCTTCGCAAAGAGGGCGCGCGGCGCCTAGGGCCCCGGACTGTGCTTTTCCAGGTTCGCGAACCGGCCGTACTCCCTGTGGAAGAAGAGCTCGATGTCGTCCGTGGGTCCATTGCGGTGTTTGGCTACCCGCACGAGCGCGATGTTCTCCTTCCCCTCCCGACGTGCCTTCTCCGGATCGTAGTAATCCTCCCGGTAGAGGAAGATCACGAGGTCCGCCACCTGCTCCAGCTCCCCGCTCTCCCGGAGGTGGGACAGCATGGGGATCTTGGAGCCCGTGAGCTCCGCGGCCCGCGAGAGCTGGGAGATGGCGAGGACAGGTAGGTGCAGCTCCTTGGCCAGGGACTTGATGGCGCGGGCGATCTCGCTGAGCTCCTGGGTACGGTTCTCGCTGCGTTTGTAGGACTGGATGAGCTGGATGTAATCCACGATGATGAGGCCCAGGCCGTGCTCTGCCTTGAGCTTGCGGGCCTTGGCCCGCATCTCGATCACGGAGAGGTTGCTTGAGTCGTCGATGAAGATGGGGGCTTCCACGAGCCCGCCCATGGCCCGGGTGAGCTTCCGCCAGTCCGCCTCCGAGAGGTAGCCCCGCCGCAGCCTCTGGCTGTCCACCCCCGCCTCCGCGCACAGCATCCGCTGCACCAGCTGCTCCGCACTTGTCTCCAGGGAGAAAATGGCCACAGGGACGCGGTGGCGGACCGCGGCGTGTTGGGCGATGTTGAGACAGAAGGTGGTGTTGTGCACGCAGATGTCGTTGGCCACGAAGTTGTGGGTTCCAGGTACCGTGAGATCATAGACCTGGTGTTCCCCCACGTACTCGATGCGCTCGATGGCATCCCACAGGATGTCCGGCTCCTCGAGCAAGGGGCGGGGTTCGTAGCGGGCCCATTCCCGCAGCTTCTCCCACCCGAACACTCCGCAGCTCCGCAGCAGGTGCACCGCCGCGTTCTGGCGTACCTCCAGGGTTCGATCCCCCTCCCGGGCCGCCACCACGCCCAGGCGCAGGAGGAGGTGCTGGACCTGCTCCGCCATAAAGGAGCTGGGCAGCTCGACGCGGATGGTATGGGTCTCCTCCTCCCAGGTGGCCGTGCACGCCAGCAGGCGCGAGAGCAGCAGGCACAGCTTCGCGCGGTTCAAGCGGTAGACCACGGAAGGGAGCCGCCGGAGCTCCGGGGGAGGACCACAGAGCTCCGCATACCCGGTGAGTTCTCCGGGGATCTCCAGGGGAACCTCGGGATCCGGATCTGACCACGCCCGAACTCCGGCCAGGGTGGGGGCCCGGGTGGAAGCGCGGACCGCTGCGGCAGCCCGCACCGCGTCCAGGAAGTCCTGGCTCAGCCGCGGGTCCGTGGGCAGCCGTCCCGCGGCGAGGTAGGCGATGAGCTTCACTTCGCAGCTGGGGAGATCCAGGGTGCCGAAGACGGGGATACGGGCAGGCACGGCCACGTAGTCGCCAGCCCGCAGGGCTGCCAGGGGCTTCCAGCCCTGGGGTGTGAGGAAGGGATGCGTGGCGGTGACCTCCACCACCCGGCCGAGGCTCGTGCGCACCCGGTAGACGGGCCTGCGGCCGTCGTCCACGAAGGCGCTGGGCCGGGCCTCCACCAGCCGCCCTCCATCCAGGGTGAGCAGCACCACGTCCTGCCTGTGCACGATCTCCTCGATGGTGCGGACCTCTCCCGTCTGCGCGTCCACGATCCGCGCGTCGTATTTGAGGCACTTGCCCATGGAGGGACGCGCGGCCACGATGATAAGGTCTCCGGGCTGCAGCCCACCTGTGAGCTCGTCCAGGTCCACGAAGCCCGTGGGGACCCCCGTGATCATGCCCCGGTCGTAGCCTGCATCCAGGCGCTCCATGGTCTCCTTGAGGACATCCCGGATAGGCGCGAAGTCCCGCACGAGCCGCCGGCGGCTGAGCTCGAACACGAGCCGCTCGGCCCGGTCCACCAGCACTTCCACATCCTCCTCCCCCTCGAAGCCCAGATGCGCGATCTGCGTGCCCACCCGGATGAGGGAGCGCAGGATGGATTTCTGGAGCACGATGCGGGCGTAGTACTCCGCGTTGGCCGCGGTGGGAACGCTGTTCAGGAGAGCCGCGATGTACGCCGCGCCCCCTACTTCCTCCAGTTTGCCCTGATCCCGCAGCCGGTCCGTGACGGTGATGAGGTCTACCGGCTCTCCCCGGTCGAACAGCTCGAGGATGGTGCTGTAGATGAGCCGGTGGGCTTCCCGGTAGAAATCCTCGGGCCGGAGGATCTCCACCACCTGCGCGATGGCGTCCCGATCCAACAACATGGAGCCTAGGACCCCCATCTCCGCCTCCAGGTTTTGGGGGGGGACCCGCTCGACCGAGACGACACCCATGGCGGCCTCCGTCCTCTCCTGTATTATGGCGAACCTGTGTTCGCAATTTCAACGGATTCCCAAGGGAGTTTTGAGCGACGGGTCTGCGGATTCCCTTGTGGAAAAGTTGGGGAAAGGTGTGAATTGTGTGGCTTTTTTGGTGGACGTCCTGGGGAGAACCGCTAGGGAGCCTTCCGCTTGGTTGACGCCAGGACCTGGGGCAGGGCCTCCTCCACGGTCTGCACGAACACCACCTGAATCCCCTGGAGGTCCGCGGGCACGTCGTGACGGTTCTCCTGGGGAAGGACCACCTTGCGCATCCCCGCCTGGCGGGCTCCGTAGAGTTTCTCCGGAATCCCCCCCACGCCCTTGACCCGGCCCTGGATGCTCACCTCGCCCGTAAGGGCCACGTTCTGGAGCGCGGGCCGGTTCTGCACCGCGCTCGCCAGGGCCACGGTGATGGCGAGCCCCAGGCTGGGGCCGTCGATGAGCCCTCCGCCCACCACGTTCACGTGCACGTCATACTGGCTGAGATCCACCCCCAGCAGCTTCCGGAGGACGGAGAGGGCGTTGAACACGGAGTCCTTCGCCATGGAGCCCGCGGTCTCGTTGAACCGCACAACGCCTCCGCCCCTGCGGCCGGTGGGGAAGACCGCGGCCTCCACCTCGATGATGGAGCCGAGGTAGTGGTAGACGCCGAGCCCGAAGGCCTTGCCCACCTCCGGGGTCTCCGAGGCCCGGGTGGGGGTATAGGGGCTCAGGCGGGCCGCGCGGATCACCTCGAGCACGTCCGCCTGCGTGATGCGGATCCGACCGCCGCGGCGCCGCCGGTACAGGGCGATGCCGTAGGCGTCCGCGAGGAGCTGTACTGCCTTGCGCCCTTCCACCGTGTAGCTGGCGATGAGGGAGGGGACCTTGGGATCCAGGCCCACCCCCAGCCGGCGGGCTGCCTGCCGCACGATGTGCTCGATGTCGTGCTGGGTGAGGGGATCGAAGAACACCTCCGCGCACCGACTGCGCAGGGTGGGACTGATGTCCTCCGGCTCCCGGGTGGTGGCACCGATGAGCACGAAGTCCGCGGGAGCTCCTTTTTCGAACAGGTACTTAATGTAGGCGGGGACCGCGGGGTCGTCGGGGTCGTAGTAAGAGGACTCGAAATACACCCGCTTGTTCTCCAGAACCTTCAACAGCTTCGTCTGCAGCACAGGGTCCATCTCCCCGATCTCGTCGATGAACAGCACCCCACCGTGGGCCTTGGTCACGAGCCCCAGCTTTGGCTCTGGAATCCCGCCCTCCGCGAAGTCCCGGCGGGAGCCCTGGTAGATGGGGTCATGCACGGAGCCCAAAAGAGGATTGGTAACCTCCCGGTGATCCCACCGGAGGGTGGAACCGTCCACCTCGACGAATGGGGCGTGGGGTCCGAAGGGGGTGTAGGGGAGCTTTCGGGCCTCCTCCAGCACCAGGCGCGCTACCGTGGTCTTGCCCACACCGGGCGGCCCGTAAAGGATCACGTGCTGTGGGTAGGGGGTGGCCAGTTTCGCCAGTAGGGCCCGGATGGCTCGATCCTGTCCCACCACCTCCCGCAGCCGGCGGGGCCGCAGCACCTCCAGGGCAGACTGGGAGAGGCGGATGCGATCCAGGGCCTCCAGCTCCTCCAGCTTCTTCCGGGTGGCCGCGGTCTCCGGGCCCGTCCGCTCCCGCAGGACCTGCAGCCGGATCTCCTGGAGGTACTCGTCCTGCCGCTGGTTCATCCGCTCCTGGACCCGACGCTCCAGCTCGTCCTCCACCCGGCGCTGGGCGATGAGGTCCGCGATCTCCTCCTCGATCTCGGAGAGGATGCGGGGGATCTCCGCGGGTTGAGGCGTTTCCCGGATGGTGGGATCCTCGTATACCAGGCGCTGCAGGGCCAGCACCCGGTCCTCCAGGCGAGGAGAGCGCAGGAGGGAGAGGGCCTCCAGCTTGCCGGCCTTGACCACGAGCCGATCCGGCCCGTACACCTCGCTTAACACGTTCAGCAACGCTCCCACCTGCCGGCGGAGGTCCTGTCGGCTGGGGCGTGTGGAGACCCTTCGGAGTGCCACGGATCACGCTCCCTCCACCTGGACCCGGACGCGGGCATGGAGGCCGTGCCCCAGGTGGACCGTGACCTCGTGGGTGCCTACTGCCTTGATGGGTTCCGGGAGCTCGATCTGCTTACGGGACACCTCCACTCCCCGCTCCCGCAGGGCCTCCCGGATGATCTCCGCGGTCACCGAGCCGAACAGCCGTCCCCCCTCGCCAGCTCGGGCCCGGATCACCACGGAGGTCTCGGAGAGCACGCGGGCCAGCTCCCGCGCCCGCATCTGCTCCCGCTCCGCCCGCCGCCTCGCCGCCTCCTGCTGTTCCTGGAAGCTCCGCAGGGCTCCCTCCGTGGCTTCCACCGCCAACCCCCGGGGGATGAGGTAGTTGCGGGCATACCCCTCCTTGACCTCCACCACCGTCCCGGCCTTGCCCAGGGAAGGGACGTCGCGGGCCAGGATCACCTTCACGTCTCCTCCTCCCCCGGGGCCCGGGGCCCTACCCGCCGGAGGTCAAACCAGAGGTCCACGAGCCCCAGGATCGCCATGGCGAGGATCCCGGGATCCCCCAGGAACAACAAGGCCACCACCGCGAGCACCCGGCCCGCCCTGGGGACCTCCCGGCTTTCCAGGTACCGGAGCACGGTGAGCACCCCGAAGAATGCGAACACGAAGAGGGAGATCATGAAGCCGTTGGCCACGAGCACCGCGCCCACCCCCGGCGCATAGGGCTGCAGGGCTGCTCCTCCCAGCACGGGAAGGACCAGGAGCACCCCCGCCGTGGGCGGAAGCCGCCAGGTGAGGATGGGCGAAAACCCCGGCAGGGCCACGCCGAGCCTGCGCAGGGTGTGGCGGGCCAGGGTGTACGAGCCGTAGGACCACAGGAGGACTCCCAGCAGAACCGCGGCGGGCAGGACCATGCGCAGGAAGGCGGGCAGCTGCTGGGCCAAGCGCTCCATCTGATCCACCTGTTGGGGAGGGGCTCCGACCCGCCGCAGGAGGTCCTGAGCCGTCTGGACCCCCTTTACCTGCGCCTCAATGAGGGTTGAGAAGGGATCCAGCCCGAACACGAACCGGCTCACGAGGAGGCTGAGTAGGGTGACCCCGAGTCCCACCCCCACGCCCAAGGCCACTGCCATGCCCGCCGCCCGGGAACCCCCGCGCCGGGCCACGAGTCCCTGAACGATCCCCATGGGCGCGAACGCGGCCACGAAGAGCAACCCCTGTGGAAAGCCGAAGAAAGGCGAAAGCACGAACCCCGCCACAGCCGCGGAGAGGATCGCGGCCCGCACTCCGCGCCGGTAGGTGAGCACAAACAGCGGCAGGGGGGCGGCCATGAGCCCCAGCTGCCCGAAGAACACCACCAGCACCGCCACCAGGGCCGTGAGGGCCGCGAGGAGCGCCCCCTCCGTAAGGCCCGCGGTGCGCTCCCGGAGGGTGAGGGCCGGGGCAGGTCTGCTCATGGCCTCTCCGGGCCGTACTCAGTCGGCGGTGTACGGCAGCAGCGCCAGCTCCCGCGCCCGCTTGATGGCCTGGGCCAGCATGCGCTGATGCTTTGCGCAGGTGCCCGTCATCCGCCGCGGGAGGATCTTGCCCCGTTCCGAGATGAACCGGCGCAGGGGACCGGGATCCTTGTAGTCGATGAACTCCGCCTTCTGCGTGCAGAAGGCACACACCTTGCGCCGCTTCTGCCGGATTCGATACTCCTGTTTTTTCTTCTCCTTGTCCGCCGTGGCCTCCGCCATGGGCCTCCCTCCTCAGAACGGGACTTCCTCGTCTTCCTCCAGAGGCGGCTCGAAGTCCGGGATCTCCTCCTCCACCGCCTCCGTCACAGGCTTGCGGTCCAGGAAGCGGATGTTGTCCGCCACCACCTCCACCGCCCGCCGCCGCTCGCCCGCGGTGGTCTCGTAGTCGCGGATTTCCAGCCTCCCCTCCACGGCCACGAGTCGCCCCTTGGTGAGGTGCTGGGAGGTTTGCTCTGCCAGCTTCCGCCAGGCCACCACGGTGAAGAAGTCCGTCTTGCGCTCGCCCGCCTGGTTTGTGAAGGGACGGTCCACAGCCAGCCGGAACCGCGCCACGGGATGTCCGCTGGGCACGTACCGCAGCTCCGGGTCCCGGACCAAGCGCCCGATCAGGATGATCCGGTTGTACATCTACGCACCTCCACCGCCCTCCGCGGACACTTCCCGCGCTTCCTCCCGGGTCTGCTCCGCTTGGGCCGTGGGGAGTGCGGCCACGAGGAGAAACCGCAGGATCTCTTCGGTGATCCCGAGGGCACTTTTCAGCTCCTGCACGCGCTGCCCCGGAAGCACAAAGCGCACAAGCCCATAGAGCCCCTCCCGATACCTCCGGATCGGGTAAGCGAGCCGCCGCTTCCCCCAGGGCTGCACCGCCCGGACCTCGCCGCCCCGTTCCGTGATCCGGGCCACGATCCGATCCATGGCCGCCCGAACCTCCGCATCCGGGAGGTTCGGGCGGAGCACGAAGACGAGTTCATATTCCCTCGGGGCCCTCCGGGCGCCCGGCGCGGCCGCCGTCGGCGTCTGCTGCATCTCCCTCCTCCGGACAGGAGCTCTTCCTGGTCCTGCGTCCGCAGGACAGGAGGGCGATTTCCCAACCAACTTATTCTACCAGAGAGTCCTCGTCCCGGAACAGACCAGGAGGCGGGGTAGGCTTCCCCCGGCGGGGGGGCTTGCGGGGAAGGGGCCGCCCTCCCCGGGCCTTGCGGGCCAGCAGCTCCCGCTTCAGGTGGTACAGCTCCTCCAGTTCCTGCTCGATGGCCGCCAGCTGCCGCCGGCCCACCTCTCCGGCCCCCGTGGCCGGGGCGCTGGACCGCCAGATGCGGCGACGTTGGTCGTTGAGGTCCCGGATCCTCCGCTCGATCTCCTCCAGCGAGGGCGCGAAGGGATCCGGCCCCTGGTCTGAGAGCGCCATCGGATCTCCTCCGTACTCGTCTTCCATGCTGTGGAATGCGGATCCTCGGTTTGGGGGCCCACAGCCCCACCGGATCTACTAGCAATTCCCGTGCCAGGCAATCACCGGGGAGCGAACCGGAAGGTGATCACGTCTCCGTCCCGGACCCTGTAGCTCCGGCCCTCCGTCCGAACCTTCCCCTGCTCCCGGGCCGCGGCCACGGAGCCCGCCTGCACCAGATCCTCCCACGAGATCACCTCCGCGGCCACGAACCCTCGCATCATGTCCGAGTGGATCTCCCCTGCCGCCTCCTGAGCCGGGGTTCCCCGGGGCACCGGCCACGCCCGCACCTCTCCGCTCTCGATGGAGAAAAAGGTGACGAGCCCCAATAGCTCGTAGGCGGCCCGGATCACCCGGTGGAGGGCATCCTCTCCGAGCCCCAGGGCCTGCCGGTAGGCGACCGCCTCCTCGGGGGGCAGATCGAGCAGCTCCACCTCGAGTTTCAGGTTCACCACCACCACCTCCCCCCCGGTGCGCGCCGCGTGCTCCTGCACAGCTTCCCATCCCGGCACCCGTCCGTTCTCCCCCACGTTCAACACGTAGGCCACGGGTTTGTCGGTGAGCAACCGCAGGTGCCGCACCGCCTCCCGTACGGCCGCGGGCAGCAGCCGCACGGGTTCTCCCCGGTTGAGCTGCGCCTCCACCTGATCGAGCACCTCCAGCTCCGTGCGAGCCGTCCGATCCCCGACACGGGCCCGAGGGGCCAGGCGTTCCCGCCTGCGTGCCACAGTGGTGAGATCCGCCAGGCTGAGCTCCAGCTCCACGATCCCGATGTCCCGCATCGGGTCCGGAGCACCCTCCACGTGCGGAGCTTCCGGATCCTCGAAGGCCCGCACCACGTGCAGGAGGGCGGAGGTCTCCCGGATGTGGGCCAGGAACTGGTTCCCGAGCCCTTCTCCCCGGTGTGCCCCGCGTACCAGACCCGCGATGTCCACCACCCGGATGGTGGCGGGCACCACGCGTTGAGCGCCCACCGCCCGCGCGATGGCCGCAAGGCGGGGATCCGGCACGGCCACCACGCCCACGTTGGGCTCGAGGGTGGTGAAGGGATAGGGCGCGATGGCCACGGACGCGCGGGTGAGCGCGCGGTAGAGGGTGGACTTCCCTGCGTTGGGAAGCCCTACGATGCCGACTGCGAGCCCCATTCCGCGTGCGTCGCCCGCTTCACGATCCGGCGCCGGGGGCGGGGGGGAGCCTCCGGGAGCGTGGTTTTGCGGCCGCGCCGAGGCGGCTCCGGATAGCGGATGGGCCTGGGCGGAAGCCGCGGAGGGAGAAGAGGAGCCTCTTCACCCCCCCGTTCCAGGAACTCCCGGATGCGGCGCTCCAGCTTGATGCGATCCATGAGCACGTACCGGCCGCACGTGCGGCAGGTCATGCCCACATCCGCACCCACCCGCTCGATCACCCACACGTCCCCGCCGCAGGGGTGCTTTTTCCGCGTGCGGATCACGTCCCCCACATACAGCTTCAGGACCCCCGACATGCGCAACTCCCTAGCGGGCGTGGATCAGGTCGTCCACGGGTGCGTAGTTATCGGAAAGCACAGGCACGTCCTGGGTGGGGACCGGCCGGATGTACAGATCCCGTACCACGGCCCCGAAATCCGGAATCCGAATCCGGTTTCGCACCCGCGCATAGCGCGCGCGGATCGAGCCGGGTGGCTCCGGAGGCTTCTGGGTGCCCACCACGATGATGTTCCGCAGGGCCTCCTCCCCTCCCCACGGGCCGAACTCAACTGGGAAAACGTACACCGCGGGAAAAACTTCCCGCAGGGTCCGGTACACAGCCCGGAACAGCCGGCTCTCGGGGCCCGCCATGGCCCCGATGACGTTCATCACGAACACCCCGCGGGGCGTGAGGATCCCCCGGACCTCCTGGAAGAACTCCCGGGTGGCGAGGTGGAAGGGAAGGGTGTCGCGGAGGTAGGCGTCCATGAGGACCTGGTCGTAGCGGTCGGAGGTGCGGCGGACGAACTGACGTCCGTCCTCCGCAAAGGCACGCAGGCGGCCGCCCACGGGCACGTGGAAGTAGTGGCGGGCCACCTCGATCACGTGCGGATCGATGTCCACCATGTCCATGTGGACCCCGGGGTAGTTCCGGAGGTACTGCTTGGGAAGCGTACCGCCCCCCACGCCGATGAGGAGCACCCGTGCCGGGTCCGGTACGAACAGCATGCCCGCGTGCATGTAGTCCGCGTACCGGAACACGGTACGGTTCGGGTCCTGCAGGTCCATGGCGCTCTGCCAGTAGTTGTCCAGTTTGAGGTAGCGCACCCCGCCCTCATCGCTCACAGTGATGCGGTGGTAGACCGTGTCCCGGGCATAGACCACTCCGGGCGGGCCCGCGTACCCCACCCGGGGGATCAAAACGGCTGCGACGACTCCCGCCGCGGTCGCCGCCACCGCCCACCCCACCCGTCGGGCCACCGCGAATCCGAGGGCCGCCATGCCCATCTCCACGAGCCCTAGGACCAGGATGATCTCCCGCACGCCCATCACCGAGAGAAGCCAGAAGGCCGCGGCAAGGCATCCGGCGATGCTGCCCAGGGTGGAGAGGGCGTACAGCCGCCCCGCGGTGTTGCCCACGGTCTGTACCGTGCGGGCTGCGAGCCGCACCGCGAAGGGCGAGACGGTGCCCATCACCAGGCTCGCCGGGAAAAAGAGGAGGGTCGCTGCCAGCAGGGGGCCCATGCGGGGCCCCACATCCGCCAGGGCGATGCGCTCAAGGAGCCATGGGCTCACCGCGGGAATCGGCACCACCAGCAGCCCCGCCAGGAGCACGAGGCCGCAGAAGACGCCGTAGCGGGGGTAGCGGTCCGCCACGTGCCCGCCCACCCAGTATCCCACGCTCAGGGCCGTCAGGAACACACCGATGAGGCTCCCCCACACGAAGATGGAGTTGCCGAAGGTGGGGGCCAGCACGCGGCTCGCCACAATCTCCAGGGCCAGCAGGACCCCGCCGCTTGCGAACACGATGAGCTCGAGAATGGTTCCACCTCCTAGTCTCCGTATCGCTGTCGCAGGCGCGGGGAAAGCCGCAGGAGGAGCTGCGCCCGCTCCACCTCGTTCAGCCACTCCTGTGTCACGTTCCGGAGAAGATCCTCCCCGGGAGGCCGGATCCCCACGGGGCAGGCGGGCCCCAGATGTTCGATGGCCATCTGCCGGTACAGGGATAGGGTGCGCTCCCCGTACCGGGCCACCTCCACGAAGTCCTCGCTCAAAAACACCACCACGGGAATGCGGTAGCCGAGGTTGATGGCGAGTTCCTCCCGCACGTCCGGATGCTCGTCCCGCTCCAGGAACCGAAGCTCGATGCGGGGGGTGACCTCCGCGAACCGCTGGAGGATGGGGCACTGGTTTACGCAGTCCCCGCACCACGTCCCCGCCAGGACCAACAGCTTCATGTCGCGCTGGAATCCCTCCAGCAGCGCCCGCTGCTCCCCCGTGAGCCTCACTGCCTCGTAGACCCGCCGCCACCGCTCCCGGTGTGCCTCGGTCCCGTAGCGATCCAGGAAGGCATGGTACGGAAGCGCCTGATGAAACTTCGTCTGCCAGTCCACCCGAGCTCGCACGGGCCTACCTCCGCAGGGAAAGCATGCGCGCGGGGGTCTCGCACGGGGCGGGAAGGGGTCGCAGCCGCAGGGCCAGCAGCCCCGTGAGGGCCATCACCGCGGCCGCGGAGCTGAAGGCCGCGCCCTCTCCAAAGGCCCCCAATGTCCCGTTGCCCCAGATCGGCCCCACCATGCGCCCCAGGCTCTCCAGGGTGCTCGCCACCCCCTGCACCACCCCCTGCTCCCCTGGACGTGCGGATCGGCTTAAGAGCGCCACCAGGGCGGGGTTGGAGACCCCGGCGCCGAGGGCCGCAGGAAGCGTGCTCAGGACGAACAGGGTGGCGGTATGGCTCGCCGCGGCAGCGCCCAATCCTAGCCCGGCCAATAAAAGCCCCATGGCCAGGGCCCGTCCTTCTCCCACCCGTCGCACCACGGGTCCCACCACACCCACCTGGACCACAGCCCCCACGAAGCCCCAGAGGGCCAGCAGGACACCGGCCTGTCCCGGGCCAAAGCCGAACCGGTGGCTCACGAACAGAGCAAAGGTGGTCTGGTACACCGAGGCCGTGGCCCAGTACAGGAAGTCCACCCCCAGCAGGGGTCCCAGATGCGGATGCCGGAGAAGGCGGGGAAGTTCCCGCCAGACCGGGCCGCGGGAGGCAGAGACCCGGTGCACGGTCTCCGGCAGCCACAGCCAGGCCAGGATCGCGGCGCCCAGGGTAACGCCTGCCGCCACCCACGCGGGCGCCGCGTAGCTGAGGTGGGCCAGCACACCGCCCAGGGCCGGGCCGACGATGAATCCCAGACCGAAGGCGGCTCCGATGAGGCCGAAGGCCCGCGCCCGGTCCTCCGCTGGGGTCACGTCTGCAATGTAAGCACGGGCCGTGGAGATGTTTCCGCCCGAAAGCCCATCGATGATCCGGGCCGCGAACAGCATGCCCACGGAATGGGCCAGGGCGAGGAGCACGAAGCTCAAGGCGGTTCCCAGCAGGCTCAGCAGGAGCACAGGTCTCCGGCCCCATCGGTCCGACCACACGCCCAGTACGGGAGCAGCCAGGAGCTGGCAGGCGGAGTACGAGGCGAAAAGGAGCCCGATCACCACGGGCGAGGCGCCGAGCGCACGGGCATAGTACGGCAGCAGCGGGATTACAATCCCGAACCCGATCAGGTTCGTGAGCACGGTGAGGAAGATAATGACGAGCGGACGGTTCACGCCCCCATTATGCCACGAAGGTGTACCGGCCCACCCGCCGCACCTTCCGGAAGACCCCAGCCACCCACCGAGCCGACCCGCCGGTCGAGCCGAAGGGCGGGAGCTCAGCCCACCCACGTGGCCTTCGGCCACGGGATCCACATCTGCCCCACCATCGTGTCCCGGGCCCTGGTGGAGCTGCCCGTGGAGTGGTAGCCGTGCGGCGCCCCGCACCTTTGCCCTCAACCCCGAGGTCCGGTCCGCGGTCACCGACCCGGAAGGCGACCCCGTGGAGACGGTCCCGGAGGCCGCGGAGGGCTGTCCCACCATGGCCATCACGGTGTACGACGCAGACACGGGCGAGCAGCTGTTCCCGTAGGGTCGGGCCACACGGCCCGACGGACGTGGGGCAGGCTGTGCACTTCGCGAGGCAAAAGTCATAGCGCGCCCTGCGCAGTCGGGCCCCCGGGGCAACCTTCCTGCAGGTGCACAGGTGAGCGCGGTTCGCACGAGCCAGTCGCAGGGCGGCCGCCCGCGAGGGTGCCCGCCTCCCGTCGCCCGAGCCGGAGGTCGGCACTCTGGACCCGCGAACGCCAGTTGCTATAATGGCCGCGACGGGGGTGAACGTTCCAGGGGGACGGCGCGGAGGTTCGTGCCAGCCTGCAACAACCACAAAGCCGCCTGGATCTACGACTCGCCGCCTCGCGGAGCAAGTCTCGAGCAGACGGGCGAACCGCGCCCGCCGGAGAAGGCGACCTGGAAGAGCTTCAAGGAGCTTGGATATGGCACTTGAAGCGCTACTTCGGGAAAAGCCGACGAGATTCCGCGGGTGTGCTCCAAGTATGGCGCACGGGATGTGCGCGTCTTCGGCTCGGTCGCCCGAGGGGACGCCGACGAGCAAAGTGACCTGGACTTCGTCGTCATCCTTGAACCCGGCCGGACCCTTTTTGACCTGGGCGGGCTTCAGTACGAGTTGGAGCAGCGCCTGGGCTGTCCGGTGGACGTGGTCACAGAGGAGGGGCTCAGAGCCCGGATTCGCGAACGTGTCCTCAAGGAGGCCGTGCCGCTAAGAGAGACTCCGCCGAGCGGGTGAAGGACATGTGGGAAGCCATCGCCATTGAGCACATGGTGGCACAATTTGGTGAGTCGGACTATGGCAAGTGTAGCCGGGAATAGTCCTATGAGCGTGCGATAGATTGGGTCGCAGGAGGCAAGGAAACCATGACAGCACGCCTAGATAGGACAAAATCTCTCCTCTCCTTCCTGGGGCACCTAGCGACCCTTCGGAAAAAACGCATTCCGGAGTACACAGAAAATGATAAGGTCTTATGGATTTCTGACCTTCCTCAGGGTCTGCCCGAAACCTGGAGAGACACGTGTAGATCGGCGTTTTTTGCGAACAACCCAGCAGATATCCCTGATCTCTGGCTCGAGGTTCGTAAGAAGCGTAAGCCAGCGTTCCCGCTGCTCCCCAAGGAACTTCAAGAATGGGTCCCTCAGCAATTTCAGATGCACCCCGATGAGTACATTGACAGGGGACCCAACGTTCAGGCGGCTTTGCGGCGGATAATCGGAAAGGAAGGTCCCTTAACGAAACGATTCCTCTTCAAGCTCTACGTGGCGGGCTGTCCTACTTTGCATCGTGCCGGGAAAACCGTAAAGCGTCTGCTTAATGGGGCCTTGTACAGCATGCAGAAGGAAGGAGAAATTATTATTGAAGACGAGCTAGGTGACCGGTCTCTTGAATCGCAGGTCGTACGACTTGCAGGCACTCCTAGGGTTAGACCGAGGGCTGGCGGTGGTAGAGACCTGGTGGAAATACCTGCGTCGGAGATATGGCTGATGTTAGAGCGCCTGGGGTCAAAAGGGGCGCAAGGTGAAGCGTTAATGCGCGCAGTGCTAGAGCACTACGGATTTTCCAAGCTGACGGAGGCGCGTCGAAGGCACTTAGGGCGAGTGATCTCAATTTGGAGACAGCGCGGGTCCTAGTTGGGCAGGGGGAGAGTTAAAAAGCAAGAAGATCGACCAGCCCTCCATGCCGGAGACCCAGGATGTTGGCATGAGAAGAAGGCAGGGCGGCTATTGCCGCTTCATTGAGCGCTGCGCGGGCATAGCTGGGACGTTCTGCCC